>JBDSUI010000030.1:0-24065 GCA_039927795.1 Pseudoxanthomonas sp. | reverse complement strand
CAATAGCCAGGGCGTTGGCGATGTCGGAGAACGTCGCGGTGCCCTTGTCGGCGGCTACCACCAGGTAGGGGTCGTCATTGTCGTGGCGCACGACGTCAACCGGCGGCACGATCCTGTTGCCGACGATGTTGTCGGTGATATCCAGCAAGCCCTGGATGAACATCTTGTAGCAGGTGATGCCTTCGGCCAGCACCGCGTCGCGATCGCCGCCCACTGGCGGCTGCTTGACGAAGAAACCGCCCTTGGCGCCGACCGGCACGATCACTGTGTTCTTCACCATCTGCGCCTTTACCAGGCCCAGTACCTCGGTGCGGAAATCCTCGCGCCGGTCAGACCAGCGCAGGCCGCCGCGGGCGACCGGGCCAAAGCGCAGGTGCACGCCTTCCACCCGTGGACCGTAGACGAAGATCTCTCTGTAGGGACGCGGCTTGGGCAGGTCAGGCACCAAAACCGAATCCAGCTTGAAGCTGATCGTGTGGGCCGGCAACCCATCTGCGCCGCGCTGGTAGTAACTGGTACGCAATGTCGCTTCGATGATGCCCATGAAGCTGCGCAGGATGCGGTCCTCATCCAGGCTGGAGACCCGATCCATCAACTTGAGCAGGGTTTTGTGGGTGGCCTCGACCTGCTGGTCTCGTGTGGCGCCACGACTGTCGATGAGTGACTGCAGCGACTTCAGAGTGGTCTCATCGCCTGCCGCCAGGGCGTGCAGCTGCAAAGAAATGGCCTGTTGGCCGTGCTTGATTTCGGCCTTGCTTTCCTTGCCGGTGCGCGGATCGAAACGCGCCTCGAACAGTTCCACCAGCAAGCGTGCCAGCAAGGGATAACGGCTGAAGGTTTCCTCGACGTAGCTTTGCGAAAACGGCACACCGGTCTGCAGCAGGAATTTGCAATAGCCGCGCAGCAGCGCGACCTGACGCCACTCCAGTCCGGCGCCCAGCACCAGCCGGTTGAAGCCATCGTTCTCGGCATCACCACGCCAGATGCGTGCAAAGGCTTCCTCGAAGGCCCGGCTGCGCTCTTGCACATCAATTTCGCCGACGACGGACTCGACTTCGAATTCCTGGATATAGACCGGGCTGTTGTCCACGCTCAGTCGGTAAGGATGTTCGGAAATGACCCGCAGGCCCATGTTTTCCATCAGCGGCATCGCATCGGACAGCGGCAGGTCCTGACACTGGCGGTACAGGTTGAGACGCAGCTTGCCCTGCCCTTCGCGCTGGCGATGCGCCAGATGCAGGCTCAGGCGCAGGTCTTCCGGTCCGTTCAAGGCCGCAAGATGCTCCACGTCGCTGGCAGCGACTTCCGGCGATACGGTTTCGATATAGCCAGCAGGCAGTGCACGTGCGTAGCGGCTGGAAAGCTTTAGCCCGCCTGATTCGCCGTGGCGCGCGATCAGGGTTTCACGCAGGTCGTCCTGCCAGTTGCGCAGCAGGTGGGCCAGTCGCGATTCCAGCTCGCTCGTATCCACGTTGACCTGCTCGCCAGCGCGTGGCCGCACCACCACGTGCAACTGCGCCAGCGGTGACTGACCAAGCTGGACATTGGTGTCAACAAACTCGCCATGCAGTGCTTCCTTCAACAAGGCCTCGATGCGCAGGCGCACATCGGTGTTGAAGCGTTCGCGGGGAATGTAGACCAGCGCCGAAAAGAAGCGGCCATAGCGGTCACGGCGCAGGAACAGCTTGCTGCGCACGCGTTCCTGCAGGCCCAGAATGCCCAGGCTGGTGCGGCTGAGCTCGTCCTCGCTGGACTGGAACAGTTCCTCGCGCGGCAGTGTTTCCAGAATATGGCGCAAGGCCTTGCCACTGTGGCTGTCGGCGGCCAGCCCGGATTGGCGCATCACGTGCTCATGGCGCTGGCGCACCAGCGGAATCTCCCACGGCCGGCGGTTGTAGGCACTGGAGGTGTACAGACCAATGAAGCGCTGTTCGGCTACCGCATTGCCCTTGGCGTCGAATTCAAGCACCCCGATGTAATCCATGCTGCCGGGACGATGCACGCTGGAGCGGGCATTGGTCTTGGTCAGGATCACGGTGTCGACCGATCCGGACTGCGGAATGTAATGGGCGGCCAGCGATTTCACATTGCGCGAAGTGGACTGCTCCTTGCCACGCAGCAGCCCCAGCCCGCCCTCGTCGGCGGCCAGCAGGCTTTCGCCGCCCTGCTTCTCGATGCGGTATTCGCGGTAGCCGAAGAAGGTGAAATGGTCATCGGCGGCCCAGCGCAGGAATTCCTGGGCCTCGCGACGGCCGGCGTCATCCACGGGCATGCGACGTGTGGCGAGTTCTTCGGCCAAAGCCAGCATCTTGTCGCGCATCGCGCTCCAGTCCTGGACGATGGCCCGTACTTCGCCAAGCACCTTGCGAATGCGTGCTTCGATGACCGGCATCTGTTCGGCGGGCTGGCGATCTATCTCCAGCAGCATCAGTGACTCAGGCTTGCCTTCGCCTACCGCCGTTATCTTGCCGGCCTTGTTGCGCGTGAAACGCAGCAACGGATGGCCCAGCACGTGTACGCCAATGCCCGCATCGGCCAGGGCCATGCTGACCGAGTCCACCAGGAATGGCATGTCATCGTTGACGATCTGCAGAACGGTGTGTTGCGAGTCCCAGCCATTGAGCTTCTGCGAGGCGTTGAATACGCGCACATTGGCCGTCCCCGGCTTGCGTACGCGCGCAAATTCCAGCATGTCGCTGGCCAGCGCCGCCCAGGCGTCCGGCGAGTGGTGCGGGTATTCGTCTTCTTCCATGCGCCCGTAAAAGGTTTCGGCGAATGCTTTGGCTTCGGCTTGGCGCAAGGCCGGCAGGCGCTTGCGCATTGCGGCGAATATGGGCTCCAGCGTAAAGCCGGCTGCAGATCTGGCAGAGGCAGATTTCACAAGGGACTTGTTCGCAGCCGCGACCAGAGATTTGGCGGTTTTAGCGGATTTTTTTGCCGCGTTGCTGGCAACTTTTTCGGAAGGAGTCTGGGTGGCTTTCTTCGGTTTTCGAACAGCGTTCATGCAGGCCGTGGCTCTGTTTTATAGGCAGTTTTTCCATTGTAGCCTCGGTCCTCAAAACAACCTTGCTGCGTGGCCGCAAAGTGCGATCCGCCTTCACCGAATGTGGCGAGTGGCGGCGCGCTGCGTAGCGGCCGTCATGCACTCCACGTGCAAACGGCGGCGTCAACCCCTGCGACGTGGGGACACGCACCAGACCGCAACGCCAGCTGGAGAAAATACTGGTCATATTGTGTACTGGACGGTATAGTCCAGACCGATGCAATCTTCGCCTGCCCGCCCAGCGCCCTCAGCCCCCGCTTCCTGCTCTTCTCCCGCCTCGCTGCGACGCGTACGCGTCCACGAAGCAGTACGTGCGCTCATGGCCGAGAAGGGTTTCCGGATCAGCATGGAGGCCGTGGCTGCACGTGCCGGCTGCTCCAAGCAGACGCTGTACTCGCAGTTCGGCAGCAGGCAGGAGCTGATGCAGAGCGTGATGCAGGAACACCTGGACATGGCCACCGCGAAGCTCGACGACGGCCAGGGTGATATCCGCACTGTACTGCTGGCCTTCGCTATGCAACACCTGCAGCGCCTTTCCGATCCGCACATCATCACTACTTGCCAACTGTTGAGCGCGGAAGCTGCACAGTTCCCGGAAGAGGCCCAGACACTCTACCGGGACGGCTGCGACCGGCTGCAGCAACGGCTTGCCGACTGGCTGATAGTGGCGATGCGCCGCGGCCAGTTGCGGCAGGACGATGCGCACAGCGCGGCCGAACTGCTGCTGGGCATGATTGTAGGACTTGATTTCGAACGGCAGCGCTTCGCTGTTCAACACCGCCACACCGATGCCCTGCGTCGGCCCTGGGCTGAACTGGCCATCGATACGTTTCTGCGCGCCTTCCGGCCGCCCCTGGCCGGCAACAGCATCTAGCCACCGCTCCGCCTTGGTCTATTCCTAGTACGCCATTTCAACTACGCATTCCACGTACGTCCGTCCCACCTATTCCAATCCAGGCCCTGACACGGAGCTTCACCCCATGCGCCCCACCCTACGTCCATTCGCCCTCGGCGCCGCCCTGATGCTGGTGCTGGCCGCCTGCAAGAAAGAGGAGCAAGCTGCTCCACCGCCGCCAGAAGTCGGCGTGATCAGCGCAACCCCGCAAACCGTGCCCTTGCAGCGCGACCTGGTTGGACGGCTGGCCCCGTTCCGCAGCTCGGATGTGCGCGCCCGGGTGCCCGGCGTACTGACCAAGCGCGTTTACCAGGAAGGCAGTGACGTCAAGGAAGGGCAGGTGCTGTTCCTGATTGATCCGGCGCCGCTGCAGGCCTCGCTGAGTGCCAGCCAGGCGCAATTGGCCTCGGCGCAGGCCAGCTATGCCAATGCGCACGCATCGGCGCAGCGCGCACGTCAGCTGATCGCGCAGAAATTCGTCTCGCGTTCGGATCTCGACAATGCCGAGGCTGCCGAGCGCAGCGCCGCTGCCGCAGTCCAGCAGGCCAAGGCCGGGGTAACCAGTTCACGCATCAACCTGGACTACGCCAGCGTGCGCGCGCCAATCTCCGGCCGCGCCGGCAAGCAGCAGGTCACCGAAGGCGCGCTGGTCGGCCAGGGCGATGTGACCTTGTTGACCACGGTCGACCAGATCAACCCGCTGTACGTGAATTTCTCCATGAGCGTTGCCGAGCTGGACTCCTTGCGCAAGGCCCAGGGCGGCGGCTCGGTGTTGCAGAGCAACGGCGAGTCGAAGGTGCAGGTGCTGCTGGGTGACGGCACCCTGTATGGCGAACCTGGCACGCTGGATTTCTCAGGCGTGGTGGTCGATCCGCAGACTGGCGCGGTGTCCCTGCGCGCCCAGCTGCCCAATCCCGGCTACACGCTGCTGCCGGGCAGTTTCGTGACCTTGCAGGCCACCTTGGGCGAACAGGACAACGTCTTCCTGATTCCGCAGGTCGCCCTGCAGCGTGACACCGTGGGCGCGTATGTGATGGTGGTGGGCAAGGACGGCAAGGTGGCCCGCAAGAACGTGCAGACCGCCAGTGCCCGTGACGGCAAATGGCTGGTGACCTCGGGCCTGGTCAATGGAGACCAGGTGATCGTCGCCGGGCTGCAGAAGATCAAGGAAGGCGCGCCTGCCAAGGCAACCCCCTGGACGCCGGCTGCAGCGCCGTCAGGTGCCGCTGGCGCGGGGGCCACGCCTGCCGCGGTTGCAACCGGCAATGCCACCACCGCGCCTGCCGCCAAGCCGCCGGGCGACAAGCCTGCGCAGCAGAACTGATAGAGGCGCCAGACCATGTCAAAGTTTTTCATCGACCACCCCATCTTCGCGTGGGTGGTGGCGATCCTGATCTCGCTTTCGGGCGTAATCGCGATCCTCGGCCTTGGTGTCGAGTCCTACCCCTCCATTGCCCCGCCCCAGGTCACCGTCAACGCCAGCTATCCCGGTGCCAGCGCAGACACCGCTGAAAAATCCGTCACCCAGGTGATCGAACAGCAGCTCACCGGCATTGACCACCTGCTTTATTTCACCTCGTCATCCAGTTCAAGCGGCAGCGTCAGCATCACCCTGACCTTCGAGACCGGCACCGACGCCGATATCGCACAGGTGCAGGTACAGAACAAGGTCGCGCTGGCCACGCCACGGCTGCCCAGCGAAGTCACCCAGCAGGGCGTCGTGGTGGCCAAGGCCAACTCCGGCTTCCTGATGGTAGTGGGACTGCGCTCGAACAGCGAAAGCATCGACCGTGACCGTTTGAACGACATCATCGGGTCGCGCGTTCTGGAACAGATCTCGCGCATACCGGGGGTCGGCAGCACCCAGCAGTTCGGTGCCGAGTACGCAATGAAGATCTGGCTCAATCCGGACAAGCTGCAGGGGTATGGTCTGTCGGCAACCCAGGTGCTGACCGCAGTGCGCAGCCAGAACGTGCAGTTTGCTGCCGGTTCGGTGGGTGCCTCACCGTCGCCGGATGATCAGGCTTTTACCGCCACCGTATCGGCTGAGGGCCGCTTCAGTTCGCCAAAGCAGTTCGAAGAAATCATCCTGCGCTCGGACAGTAGCGGTTCGACCGTGCGCCTCAAAGACGTGGCGCGGGTGGAATTCGGTGCGCAGAACTATGGTGCCGATACGCGCTACAACGGCGCGCCTACCGGTGCCTTCGCCATCCAGTTGCTGCCAGGCGCCAACGCGCTCAACGTGGCCCAGGCCGTGCGCACCAAGATGGACGAGCTGGAGCCGAGCTTCCCGGCCGGCGTGGAGTGGTTCTCGCCTTACGACAGCACCACCTTCGTCAAGATTTCGATCAATGAAGTGGTCAAGACCTTGATCGAAGCCATGGTCCTGGTCTTCCTGGTGATGCTGGTCTTCCTGCAGAATTTCCGGGCCACGCTGATCCCGACCCTGGTCATTCCCGTGGCCCTGCTCGGAACGTTCCTGGGAATGAGCCTGATCGGCTTCACCATCAACCAGCTGACCTTGTTCGCCATGGTGCTGGCCATTGGCATCGTGGTTGATGACGCCATCGTGGTGATCGAGAACGTCGAACGCATCATGTCCGAGGAGAAACTTCCTCCCCGCGAAGCCACCCGCAAGGCGATGGACCAGATCACCGGCGCAGTTATCGCAATCACCGTGGTGCTGGCGGCGGTCTTCATCCCCAGCGCCATGCAGGGCGGTGCCTCGGGCGAGATCTACAAGCAGTTCGCACTGACCATTGCCATCGCCATGGGATTCTCGGCGTTCCTGGCGCTGGGTTTTACTCCGGCACTGTGCGTGACGATGCTGAAGTCCGAACACCACGACAAGAAGCCGAACCGGTTCTTCCGCGTGTTCAACAAATACTACGACAAGATCCAGCACACCTATGTGGGCCATATCACCGGTGCCGTGAAACACGCGCCGCGCTGGATGATCCTGTTTGCGGTGATGGTGATCCTGACCGGCTTCCTGTTCACCCGAATTCCGGGCAGCTTTCTGCCCGAGGAAGACCAGGGCTACGTCCTGGCGATCGTGCAGTTGCCACCCGGCGCCACGCTGCAACGGACCAACAAGGTGTTTGCGCAGATACGCGAACGGCTGGAGGGCATGCCCGAATTCGAAGGCATGCTGCAGATCGCCGGCTTCAGCTTCGTCGGTGCCGGCGAGAACGTAGGCATGGGCTTCATCAGGCTGAAACCCTGGCAAGAACGGGACCTGGTGGTAGGCGAGTTCATCAGCAAGGCCAATGGTGCGTTCTACGGCATCAAGGAAGCGCAGGTGTTTGTCGTCAACCTGCCTACCGTGCAAGGCCTGGGTCAATTCGGTGGCTTTGACATGTGGCTTCAGGATCGCGCCGGCGCAGGTCATGACGCGCTCAACCAGGCACGCGACCAGCTGCTGGGTGCGGCTGCGCAGAATCCAGTGCTGATGGGCGTGCGTCCCAATGGCCTTGAGAATGCACCCCAGCTGCAGCTCCAGGTCGACCGGGTGCAAGCCCAGGCCATGGGCATGTCGGTCAATGATATCTACAGCGCCATCCAGTTGATGCTGGCGCCGGTGTACGTCAACGACTTCTTCTACGAAGGCCGCATCAAGCGGGTCAGCATGCAGGCCGACGCACCGTATCGCATGGGTCCTGAATCGCTCTCGCGCTTCTATACCCCCAGCAACCTTGCGGCCGCAGCAGGCACTTCGCCGACTGACAACGGCATGATCCCGCTGAGCAACGTGGTCAGCAGCAAGTGGGTGACCAACCCGCCCTCGCTGACCCGCTACAACGGCTACGCGGCGGTCAACGTGGTCGGCTCGCAGGCGCCAGGGCGCAGTTCCGGCGAAGCCATGAGCGCCATGGAAGATATCGTCACCAACGACTTGCCAGCAGGCTACGGCTATGACTGGGCCGGCATGTCCTACCAGGAAATCCTTGCGGGCAATACGGCGACCCTACTGCTGGTGCTATCAATTGTTGTCGTGTTCCTGTGCCTGGCCGCACTGTATGAAAGCTGGGCAATCCCGCTGGCGGTGTTGATGGTGGTGCCCGTAGGCCTGCTGGGCGCGCTGAGCTTCTCCATGTTGCGCGGCTTACCCAACGACCTGTATTTCAAGATCGGCATGACCACGGTGATTGGACTGGCGGCCAAGAACGCGATTCTGATCATCGAGTTTGCGGTGGAACAACGGCGCGAGGGCAAGACGCTGCGCGATGCTGTGATTGAAGCCTGCCGCCTGCGCTTCCGCCCGATCCTGATGACCTCGTTCGCCTTCATCATGGGCGTGATGCCGATGGCCATTTCCAGCGGTGCCGGTGCCAACGCACGCCACGCCATCGGAACCAGCGTGATCGGCGGCATGGTCTTCGCTACCTTCATCGGCCTGCTGCTGATCCCGGTGTTCTTCGTGGTGGTACGGCGTGTGCTGGGCGACAAGCTGGATGAGCAGTCCAAGGAATACCTGCAGCACAAGAGCTTGCCGGCGCCACGCTGACGGCGAGCTTGCGGATGGAAAAAAACCAAACCCCGGCACTGCCGGGGTTTTTTCGTTGCAACGATTGCCGGCACTAACGCTACTCGGCAGCAGCTCGCCAGCTGCCCCGAACTGGGCATCATTGCGGTCCGCTGCGCTGACGGGCGGGGAACGCAGTGGTGGGCGCCAAGCGGTACGTTTCGTGCCCCCTCGTTATCACGCCCGGCGTGGCGGCGAACATCAGCAGGCTCATGCCGATTCTGTTGGCGCAACCTTGGTTGGCAACACGGTGAACCTAGACAGACGCAACAAGGCAGACTGCGCCGGCGATCGTTTCGAGCCAGTGCGTGGGGGCCATGCTCCTGCTGGCCCTGGTTCTCCGCCGATGCAGGACCCGCCACTAAAAACCCCGGGGCCAGCCCGGGGTTTTTTCTTCAAGCAGCGTTCCTTCAGGCAGTCACGCCTGCCGTCAGCGCAGTCCGGTCTCGTTGCGGGCAATCACCAGGCGCTGGATCTCGCTGGTGCCTTCATAGATCTCGGTGATCTTGGCATCGCGGAAGTAGCGTTCCAGCGGCATTTCCTTCGAGTAGCCCATGCCGCCGTGGATCTGCACCGCCTGATGGGTGATCCACATGGCCGCTTCGGAAGCAGTGAGCTTGGCGATAGCCGCTTCATTGCTGAAACGCTTGCCCTGCCCCTTCAACCAGGCGGCGCGCAAGGTCAGCAACGTGGCTGCATCCAGCTTGCATTTCATGTCGGCAATCTTGGCCTGGGTCATCTGGAAGGTGCCGATGGCCGCGCCAAATGCCTTGCGCTCCTTCACGTATTCCAGCGTGGCTTCATAGGCGGCGCGGGCAATGCCGATTGCCTGCGAAGCGATGCCGATGCGACCCGCGTCCAGCACGCCCATCGCGATCTTGAAGCCCTGCCCTTCGACACCCAGCACGTCCTCGGCAGCGACCACGTAGTCCTGGAACTCGATTTCACAGGTCGCCGAAGCACGGATACCCAGCTTGGGTTCGGTCTTGCCACGGTGGAACCCGGGATTGGCGGTGTCGACCAGGAACGCGGTGATGCCGCGCGCACCCTGCTCGGGATTGCTCATGGCGAACAGCACGATGTACTTGGCAACCGGGCCCGAAGTGATCCAGCTCTTCTTGCCGTTGATCACATAGCTGCCATCAGCCTGCTTGATTGCGCGGCAACGCATGGCGGTGGCGTCCGATCCAGACTGCGGCTCGGTCAGCGCAAAGGCCCCGATCTCGCGGCCTTCGGCAATGGCACGCACGTATTTCTGCTTCTGTGCCTCGCTACCGTTCATGAGGATGCCGTTGCAGAACAGCGAGTTGTTGACCGACATGATGGTGGAGTGGGCCGCGTCGCCCGCGGCGATCTCGATCATGGCCAGCACGTAGGCAATCGGATCCATGCCGGCGCCGCCGTATTCCTCCGACACCTCGATGCCCATGAGTCCGTTTTCGCCCAACAGTCGCATGTTGTCGACCGGGAACTCGCCCAGCCGGTCGAAATGCTCGGCGCTGGGTGCAATCACTTCCTGCGCGATGCGTCGCGCCACGTCCTGCAGCATCAGTTGTTCTTCGGTGAATCCAAAATCCACGGCAAGCCCCTAACAGTCCACATGTACGCCCATTGTAGCGGGCGTACCCGCACAGACTCACGCGGGTTGACCGGATAGGCAGGCAGGCGGACAATATCTTTATATCGCGATAGGAAGATATTGATGGATCTGGAAGCCTGGTCGACCCGGCTCAAGGTGTTTGCCGACGCCACCCGCGTGCGCCTGCTGGTGCTGCTGGCCGGTGAGGAGCTGACCGTGGCCGAGCTGTCCGCGATCACCCAGTTGGCCCAGCCGCGCGTCTCTACCCACCTTGCCAAGTTGAAGGAAGCCGGACTGGTGCGCGACCGTCGCGCAGGGGTTTCAGCCTATTACCGCTTCGACGAGGACAATCTGGACCACGCCCAGCGCGAGCTCTGGCGCAGTCTGCGCGAAGGCAGCGACGACCCACTGCTGCGCCAGGATGCCGAACGCGTGCCCTCGGTGCTGGCCGCACGCGCCGCCGAACAGAACTGGGCCGACAGCGTGGCCGGCGACATGGAGCGCCACTATTCGCCAGGCCGCACCTGGGAGGCGCTGGCGCGCACCGCGCTGCCCCTGCTGGAAACCGGCGACGTGCTTGACATCGCCTCGGGCGACGGCGTGCTGGCCGAACTTTTGTCGCCCCATGCGCAACGCTACGTCTGCGTCGACACCAGCGCACGCGTGGTGGCTGCGGCCGGCGAAAGGCTGCGCCGCTTTCCCAATGTGGAAGTACGCGAGGGCGATATGCATGCCCTGCCGTTCAAGGACCAGACCTTTGACCTGGTGGTGCTGATGCACGCGCTGACTTATTCGTCCAGGCCAGCGCAGGCAGTGTCCCAAGCGGCACGCGTGCTCCGGCGTGGCGGACGCCTGTTGCTGAGCAGCCTGGCCAAGCATGAGCACCAGGCCGCCGTGCAGGCCTACGGACACCTCAACCTGGGTTTCAGTGACAAGGAGCTGCGCAAATTTGCCGAGAAAGCCGGCCTGCAGGTCTCCAATCTGGGCACAGTCACCCGCGAACGCCGCCCGCCTCATTTCGAAGTGATTTCACTGATAGGAATCAAGCCATGAACACTCTGCCCTGGTTGAACCCCACGCGGGTCGAGGCCCTGCAGAACGCGCTGTCCGAACGTATCCTGATCATCGACGGGGCCATGGGGACGATGATCCAGCGCCACCGGTTGGAGGAAGCGGATTATCGCGGCGCACGTTTTGCCGAAGGTTTTGACAGCCAGCATGTACATGATGGCTCATGCGGACATGCGCTCGCAGGGCAAGGCGACGAAGGCCATGACCTGAAAGGCAACAACGACCTGCTACTGCTCAGCAATCCACACGTCATTGCCGGCGTGCACACCGAATATCTGGAAGCAGGCGCCGACCTGGTCGAAACCAACACCTTCAATGCGACCTCGATAAGCCAGGCCGACTATCACCTGCAACACCTGGTGTACGAACTGAACAAGGAAGGCGCCCGCGTCGCCCGTGCCTGCTGCGATGCGGTGGAATCGCGTGAGGCCGCGGCAGGGCGCCCGCACAAACCCCGTTTCGTGATCGGCGTACTCGGCCCTACCAGCCGTACCGCCTCGATCAGCCCCGACGTGAATGACCCTGGCACCCGCAATACCAATTTCGATGAATTGCGCGCGACCTATCGGGAAGCCATCGAGGGTCTGATTGACGGCGGCGCCGACACGCTGATGGTCGAAACCATCTTCGATACGCTCAACGCCAAGGCCGCGCTGTATGCCATCGAGGAAGTATTCGACGCCCGCGGCGGACGCCTGCCGGTCATGATTTCCGGCACGATCACCGACGCCTCCGGACGGACCCTGTCCGGACAGACCGCAGAAGCCTTCTACGCCTCGGTTTCACACGGCCGGCCCTTGTCGATCGGGCTGAATTGCGCGCTGGGCGCCAAGGATCTGCGCGAACACGTGGAAACCCTGTCCGGCATTGCCGACTGCTACATCAGTGCGCATCCGAACGCAGGCCTGCCTAACGCCTTTGGCGAATACGATGAAACTCCCGCGGAAACCGCAGCGACGCTGAAGGAATTCGCCGAATCCGGCCTGCTCAACCTGGTCGGTGGTTGCTGCGGCACCACGCCTGCGCACATCAAGGCGATCGCCGAAGCCGTCGAAGGCATCGCACCACGCCGATCGCGGCAGTCATTGGAGTTGCCCGCATGACCGTCAAGCCCCGTTACACCCGGCTTTCCGGACTGGAGCCGCTGGTCATCACCCCTGACCTGCTGTTCATCAACATCGGCGAACGCACCAACGTCACCGGCAGCGCCCAGTTCAAGAAACTGATCAAGGAAGACCGCTACGAGGAGGCCGTGGAGGTGGCGCGCCAGCAAGTGGCCAGCGGCGCGCAGATTCTTGACGTGAACATGGACGAAGGGCTGATCGATTCCGAAAAGGCCATGGTCCGCTTCCTCAACCTGATCATGTCCGAACCCGACATCGCCCGTATCCCGGTGATGGTCGACTCGTCCAAATGGAGCGTGATCGAGGCCGGCCTGAAATGCCTGCAGGGCAAGAGCATCGTGAATTCCATTTCGATGAAGGAAGGCGAAGCAGAGTTCATCGAACAGGCCCGCAAGGTGCTGCGCTATGGCGCGGCCGCCGTGGTCATGGCCTTCGATGAGCAAGGCCAGGCCGACACCTGTGCGCGCAAGGTCGAGATCTGCACCCGTGCTTACAAGGTGCTCACCGAAGAAGTCGGGTTCCCGCCTGAAGACATCATCTTCGACCCCAATATCTTCGCCATTGCCACCGGCATGGAGGAGCACAACAATTACGCCGTCGACTTCATCGAGGCGACGCGGATCATCCGGCAGACGCTGCCGCACTGCCACATCTCCGGGGGCGTCTCCAACGTGTCGTTCTCGTTCCGCGGCAACGAGGTCGTACGCCAGGCAATCCATTCTGTGTTCCTGTATCACGCGATCGCGGCCGGCATGGACATGGGCATCGTCAACGCCGGTGCCATGCCGATCTACGACGACCTGGATCCGGAGCTGCGCGAGCATGTCGAGGACGTGATCCTCAACCGGCGCACCGACTCGACCGAGCGACTGCTCGACCTGGCTGATCGCTACAAGGGCAAGAAGGGCGAGGCGAGAGTCGAGGACCTGGCATGGCGCGACAAACCGGTACGCGAACGCCTCAGCCATGCGCTGGTGCACGGCATCGACCAGTACGTGGAGACGGACACCGAAGAAGTACGCAAGTTGACCACACGCGGCCTGGATGTGATTGAAGGCCCGTTGATGGACGGCATGAACGTGGTTGGCGACCTGTTCGGCGCCGGCAAGATGTTCCTGCCGCAGGTGGTGAAATCGGCGCGGGTAATGAAGAAAGCGGTGGCCTACCTGCTGCCTTTCATCGAGGCCGAGAAGCTGGTGACCGGCGATGCCGGCAAGTCCAATGGCAAGATCATCATGGCCACCGTCAAGGGTGACGTCCACGACATCGGCAAGAACATCGTCGGCGTGGTCCTGGCCTGCAACAACTTTGACGTAATCGACCTGGGCGTGATGGTACCGGCGCAGAAGATCCTGGATGCGGCGATTGCCGAGAACGCCGACATCATCGGTGTTTCGGGGCTGATCACGCCCTCGCTGGAAGAGATGGGACACGTCGCGCGCGAGATGCAGCGACAAGGCCTGACCATCCCGTTGATGATCGGCGGTGCCACTACCTCGCGCGCCCACACCGCGTTGAAGATCGACCCGTTCTACAAGTCGCCGACGATCTGGGTTAAGGATGCTTCACGCGCGGTCGGCGTGGCCCAATCACTGATCTCCAAAGAGCTGCGCGCCAACTTTGTCGCCGCCAACGAAGCCGACTACGCCGAAATCCGCGAGCGCCACCGCAACCGTGGTGACGCCAAGCGTCTGGTATCGCTGGAAAAGGCGCGTGCGCAGAAGTTCGAGGGTGACTGGGACAACTACACGCCCCCCACCCCGCTCAAACCCGGTATCAGCGTATTCGACGATTACCCGTTGCAGGACCTGGTCGAGATCATCGACTGGACGCCGTTCTTCCAGGCTTGGGAGCTGGCGGGCAAGTTCCCGGCCATCCTTGCCGACGAGGTGGTGGGCAATACCGCCAGCGAGCTGTATCGCGACGCACGCACCATGCTTGACCGGATCGTGGCCGAACGTTGGCTCACCGCGAAGGCGGTATTCGGTCTGTGGCCAGCCAATTCGGT
Source organism: Pseudoxanthomonas sp. (assembly GCA_039927795.1). Taxonomy (GTDB): domain Bacteria; phylum Pseudomonadota; class Gammaproteobacteria; order Xanthomonadales; family Xanthomonadaceae; genus Pseudoxanthomonas_A. The sequence continues at coordinate 9,820 of JBDSUI010000030.1, read as the reverse complement.
CGGCGACGACGTGGAGGTTTCGTTCCCCGACGGCGACAGCAAGACCATGCTCCGTTTCCTGCGCCAGCAGGTCGACAAACCCGTCGAGCGCCCTGATTTCTGCCTGGCCGATTTCATAGCGCCCAAGTCATCCGGCAAGCAGGACTGGATTGGCGCGTTCGCGGTCACCGCTGGCATCGGTATCGAGCCGCACCTGGCGCGCTTCATGGCCGACCATGACGATTACAACGCGATCCTGCTCAAGGCCCTTGCTGACCGTCTGGCCGAGGCGCTGGCCGAACACCTGCACCGGCGCGTGCGCATGGAGTTCTGGGGCTACCAGCCAGACGAAGCCTTGGACAACGAGGCCCTGATCACGGAAAAGTACGTGGGCATCCGCCCCGCCCCCGGTTACCCGGCCTGCCCGGAACACAGCGAGAAGCAGCGGCTGTTCGAGATGCTGGATGCGAACGCCAATGCGGGCATGACCCTGACCGAGAGCTTCGCCATGCTGCCCACTGCGGCGGTTTCCGGCTACTACTTCAGCCATCCGCGCAGCCAGTATTTCGTGGTTGGCCGGGTCTCCAAGGAACAAGCGGCTGATTACGCCAAACGCAAGGGCGTGGACCTTGTGCAGGCGGAACGCTGGCTGGCCTCGAACCTGGACTACGACCCCGAATAATTGTCGTCCAAGTCTGCGCGTACGCATGCTGGCCCCGGTGGCGCATTCGTCCTGCCAGCAACGGGCGCCATCGGGGTGGGCTTCGCGCCCTGCCTGGGTGGCGGTTCGGACTATCAACAACAAGCGTTCTGGAAGCTACTCACATCAAAGCTATTGCTGTTACTGCAAGTTCCACCAACAACCTGTGTCGCCGCAAGCATGCCGACTTTGGCAGCGTCCGCCCGTACGACGTTCGCTGCCGTGACCACCTGCGTACCGGACGCCGTCGTGCAGCTGGCATGCACCTTGGCCTTTGTTGGCGGAAGCGCGATGCTCGCACTGCAGACGTGGCGTTGACGGCTCAACGACATGGATGACCGCAGCCGCCAATTGATCTCGAGCAGCGCAGGGGCGACCATTCCGGCCGCCAGGCTGTCGAGCTTCTACTTTGCCTACTACGCCGCGCTGGGCGCGTTCACGCCGTACTGGAGCCTGTATCTGAAATCGCGGGGCATGGATGTCGCCGCAATCAGCGTGCTGATGAGCCTGTGGTATGCGACCCGCATTGTTGCGCCAAGTACCTGGACCACGCTGGCGGCGCACTCGGCGCGCCCTATCCGCTGGTTGCAGCTGGGTTGCCTGCTGACCCTGGGCACTTTCGCTGCATTGCTGTTGCCGCTGGAGTTCGCCGGCCTGTTCGCGGTGATGTGTGCGTTCTGTTTTGCCTACAACGCGGTGATGCCGCAATTCGAATCGATCACCATGTCGCACCTTGGCGCGCGCGCCGACCTGTACGGGAGGATCCGGGTCTGGGGGTCGGTTGGCTTCATTACAGTGGTCGCGCTGTTCGGGGTCTTGCTGGACAGATTCGGCGTGGACACGCTGCCGTGGTTGATGTTGCCGTTGTTCGTGGGGCTGCTGGTTTCCTCTTTCTTCAACGGCTACGCCCATCCGGTCGAAGAACCACACGACGAGAACCACGTGGGCTTCCGGGCCAGACTGAAGCAGCCGCAGGTCATTGCCTTCTTCAGCGCCGCCTTCCTGGCCCAGCTCTCGTTCGGCCCCTACTACACCTTTTTTTCCATCTATCTGAGCGAGCACCAGTACTCGGCGACGATGCTGGGCGGGTTCTGGTCGGTGGGCGTGCTGGCAGAGATCGCGGTCTTCTTCCTCTCCAGTCGCATTTTCAGGCGTTGGGACCCGGGCACGGTGCTGGTGTACGCACTTCTCAGTGCCGCACTACGCTGGTGGGTCACCGCACTGTGGCCCGATAACATTGCTTTGATGGTCGCCGCCCAATTGACCCACGCACTCAACTTCGGCGCGTTTTTCGCCGCCGCCATGCAACTACTGGTGCGCTTCTTCCCCGGCCGCATGAACGGGCATGGGCAAGGGGTTTTCTATGGCCTCTCGTCCGGGGTAGGCGGAGTAGTGGGCGCGCTTGCGGCCGGACAGTTGTGGCGCTTCGGCGGCAACGTGGCGTTTCTGGTGTCGGGTTGCGTTGCCCTGGTGTCTGCGGCAATCGCCTGGTACTGGCTGGCAAGAACCACGGTTACCAAACGCTAGGCCTGGCGGTGTAGGCGGCAGCGACGCAGGATACCGATCGTCTGCAACTCCAGGCATCACCGTTTGAAGCCTGACCTGCCTACTGCAACTGTCGCCCTGGACCGGGAAACGAGTTACCAGACCAGATCGTCCGGCACCTGGTATTGCGGGTCGGCATAGGGGTCGTCAACGGCGGGCGCGTCGGCATCAACCTTCAAGGCAACGCAGGCAGGGAACAGCGCTTCGGCTTCGGCCAGCAGCGCCGCGGTCACCAACAGGTAGCGGCCATTCTGCTGCAGCACGCCCAGCTCGCCGGCATTGAGCGCTTTCAACTGCTCGGCATTGACGTAAATGCGCTTGATCTTGCCGCCGTAGGGAAAGTGGCGGGCGATCTCCGCAGCCGGGTCGTTGAGGGCCTTGTCCTTCAGCAATTCTTCCACCTTGGCCTTGGCTTCGCGGCGCAGGCGCGCCTCTTCCTGCTTCAGGCGCTCAGCCTCGACGCGCTCTTCCTTTTCCTTCTGCGCGCGAATCGCATAGGCCTTTCCCAGGTCCATCTCTTCGCGGGAGCGTGTCGATCTGGGCTGCGCAGGTGCCTGCTGTGCTGGCCGAGGCGTGCCGCTGCCAGCTCTGGCACCGCGCCCATGGCGGTTGCCTGGCGTGCCGGCGGGCTTGCCATCGGCAGGACGAGCACCGGCACGCGACTCCGGCCTGCGATCTGCGCGGGCGTCGGGCTTGCGCGCTGGTCGGGTGTCGGGCCTGCGCTCGGGCTTGGGTGCGGGCTTGAAGCCCAGCCCCAGGAGTTGGTCACGTAAAGAGTCGGTCATGGTCGTAGGTACTGTGTAGTCAAAACGGACCTGTGGTCAGGCCGTGGAGCGCGCAGGGTATCAATAGTGCGGCGGCGGCGGTTCGTCAGCGGCATCGGCGTGCAACTCGGTGCGCACCTTGCGCAGATCCGACAGCATGCCGCGCATCAATTCGGCAGTGCGGCTGCCTTCGGCGCGTGCATCGGCCAAGGCCTCGCTCAATTCCATCAAGGCATGCTCCTGGAAGGCCAGCCGGGTTTCGAGTTCGATCAGGCGATCTTCAATGACAGGGTCCATGGGGTGCGTATCAGCTTGCATGCAGGGATCTTCCACGGCCGATGCCGTAATAAGCAATGCCGGCCGCTTCAACTTCCTGCGGCTCGTATAGATTTCGCCCGTCAAACAACACCGCGTCGCCCAGAGCGGCTTTGAGGCGCGAGAAGTCGGGACTGCGGAACTGTTTCCACTCGGTCACCACGACCAGCGCGTCGGCACCCTGCAGCGCCGAAGCCGCCGAATCGCAGAGCACCAGGTCATCGCGCTGGCCGAAGATGCGGGCTGCCTCGCGCGAGGCTTCGGGGTCATAGGCGCGTACGCTGGCCCCGGCCTCCCACAACTGCGCAAGCAGACGACGGCTGGAGGCTTCACGCATGTCATCGGTATTGGGCTTGAAAGCCAGACCCCACACTGCGAAAGTCTTGCCACGCACGCCTTCGTCCTCGCCCACGTCGTAATGGCGCTGGACAAGTTCGAATAGATGGCCCTTCTGCGATTCGTTCACCGCATCCACCGCATTCAGCAGGCGTGCTTCGTAATCGTAATGCCTGGCCGTGCGGGCCAACGCCTGCACATCCTTCGGAAAACACGAGCCACCGTAGCCCGCGCCGGGATAGATGAAGTGGCGGCCGATACGCGGATCCGAGCCGATACCATTGCGGACCTGCTCGATATCGGCGCCCACGCGCTCAGCGATATTGGCGATTTCATTCATGAAACTGATCTTGGTCGCCAGCATGGCGTTGGCGGCGTACTTGGTCAGTTCAGCCGAACGCACGTCCATGACCACGAACCGTTCGTGGTTGCGGTTGAACGGCGCGTACAGCCGTTTCATCTTGTCGATGGCCGCGCTGCTGTCCGCGCCAATGACGATCCGGTCCGGGCGCATGCAGTCAGCCACCGCATCGCCTTCCTTCAGGAATTCCGGATTGGATACCACCTCGTAGTCCACCCTAGCGCCGCGGCTTTCAAGCGCTTCTGCAATCGCCGCGTGCACCTTGTCGGCAGTGCCGACCGGTACCGTGGACTTGTTGACAACAACAAGCGGCTTGCTCGCAAGCTGGCCAATGGTCGTGGCCACTGCCAGCACGTACTGCAGGTCAGCACTGCCGTCTTCGTCAGCGGGTGTACCCACCGCGATGAATACCACTTCGCCATGCGCCACCGCCCTGGTGGCATCAGTGGTGAAGTCAAGCCGTCCCTCGGCAAAGTTGTGCTTGACCAACGGCGCCAGCCCAGGCTCGAAGATCGGGATCACGCCCTGCCTCAGCCCTTCGACCTTGGCCGCATCGATATCGACGCAGACCACGTCGTGGCCCACTTCCGCCAGGCAGGTGCCGGTTACCAGACCGACATAACCGGTTCCAAAGATTGCTACCCGCATGGGATTCTTTTCGCCCTGGAGGGATTACTGCAGGATGCCCATCAGTTCGACATCGAAAACAAGCGTCGAATCCGGGCCGATCGCCACCGGTCCGTTCTGGCTGCCGGCCTGACCATAGGCCAGGCTGGACGGAATCCAGAAGCGGTACTTGGCACCGGTGGGCATCAGCGAGACGCCTTCGGTCCAGCCGGCAATCACCTGGTTCAGACCAAACTCGGCCGGCTCGCCGCGTGTATAGGAACTGTCGAAAATCTTGCCGTTGAGCAGCTTGCCTTCGTAATTGACACGAACGCGGCTGGTGGGCATGGGGCGTGCGCCGTTGGCGGCGCGCAGGACCATGTACTGCAGGCCGGACGGCGTGCTGATGACACCAGGCAAGGACTTGTTCCTGGCGAGAAAGGCCGCGCCTTCCTCACGGTTCTGCTGCCCGGCCATGCTCTGCTTTTTGGTCGTGTATGCCTGCAGGATTGCCATGGCGTCCTGCTCGGCGAGCAATAGCGGCGTCTTGGCGAAGGAGCTGCGGATGGCCTGCATCAACACCGGCAGGTCCAGCTCATCATGCAAAGGCGCAAGTGATGGACCAACGGCGCGGTCACCCAGCATCAAACCCACCTTGTCCTTGGCCACGGCCGGCGGTACCGAACCGGGTGGCAGGCCTGGCACAGGCGCGCCTTGCCTGGCGGCCATGTTCATGCGCAAGGCCTGGTCGGTGGCCTTGGCCTCTTGTTCCGACTGCAGGGGCGGATTGCCGGCAAACGCATTTTTGACCGCCCGCTCGAAAGCAACAAGATCTACGAATTCGGCTATCGGCTGGAACGAGCGACTCACGTCCATGCCAATTGCATAGCTGACCTTGTCCTTCTCTGAAACCAATGCTGTTTTGGCGCCCTGCGCCGTCGTCTGTGCCGCCACAGTGCCTCCCAACATGGCCACACTGGCCGCTATCAATGCGGCTACGCCGCGCATTGCCCGCTTCATCAGAAACTCCCGGGGGAAATTGGAAAAAAATCGACCGCACCGTGCTGGCGCGTTGCCGATATTGTCGCACGCGCCCTGCGTGCCCCGCTGCTGCCTTATTTGGCAGGGCGGGCCGCCTTCAGTTCGCGTTCGATTGCCGAGACCATTGCTGGATCGCCGGGCTTCACCTTGCTGGGGAAGTTTGCAACCACGCGACCATCGCGCGCGATCAGATACTTGTGGAAATTCCAGCCCGGCTCCACGCCCGTCTGTCGCGCGAGTTCACGATAGAGAGGCGTCGCCTGTGGACCCTTGACATGGACCTTTTCAAACATGGGGAACTTGACGCCATAGGTGAGCGTGCAGAACTCCTTGATCTCGGCTTCGCTGCCCGGTTCCTGGCCCATGAAATCGTTGGACGGGAATCCCAGAACCACAAAACCCTGTGACGCGTATTGCTTCTGCAACGCTTCCAGACCGTCATATTGCGGTGTGAAGCCGCATTTGCTGGCGGTGTTGACCACCAGCACAACCTGCCCGCCGTAAGCCATGTTCAGGTTGACAGGCGCCTTGCCGGCCAAAGGACGATAAGTCTGGTCCAGCAATCCTCCCGCCCAGGCTGTGGCCGAGAGCGGCAGAAGCAAGGCAAACGCCATTACTTTCAGTGATTTAGAGTTCATTTCTGGCTCGAAGTAAGTCCGGAACAGCAGTATGCCTTTAGTTGGGTGACAAATTCGTCCGCTTCCTCTTGACGCGATTCGATTGGGTGTTATAGTTCAATACAACACCACTCACCCAACGCAGCGGGGAACCCCATGAACCACAAACTCTTCACCACCTTGTCCGGCCTGGCGATCAGCAGCGCTCTGCTGGTGGTAGGGCTGATGCCAAGCGGCCAGGCCGCCGGCGAGGCGACGGGTCCACAAGGTGACGTGGTCAGAACCATCGAAGCTGCAGTCGAGATTCCCGATCCGGCGGCACCGGCCGCGCGCAAGCATCGCCGTGGCCGGGGCGCCCTGTCGATGCCCTATTTTTCCTTCGCGCAATCACTGCGCCCGCAGGGCTGAACCATGATGACTCTGACCTCAATCCAGTGGAGCGACGGTGCTCCCATCTACCGCCAGCTGAAGGATCGCGTGATCGCGATGATGCTGGACGGTGTGCTGAAGCCGGGTGATGCACTGCCATCAGTCCGCCAGGTGGCGGCCGAGTACCAGTTGAACCCGATTACCGTCTCGCGCGCCTACCAGGAATTGGCAGACGAGGCGCTCGTCGAAAAACGCAGAGGGCTGGGGATGTTCGTGACCGAGGAAGCTGCGAAGAAATTGCTCATCAGTGAGCGCGAAAGATTCCTGAATGACGAATGGCCGGCAGTTGCCGAGCGCATCAACCGTCTGGGCTTGTCCACCGAAGAACTCTTGCGCCAAGGGGGTGCAAAGTGAGTGCTGTCGAAAAGAACCTGGTCATTAGTGCGCGAAACCTGCGTAAGGCCTACCGCAACAAGCTGGCATTGAACGACACCAGCTTCGACATCGAAGCCGGCAGGATCATCGGTTTGATCGGACCCAACGGCGCCGGCAAGACCACAGCCCTGAAGGCGATCCTGGGTCTGGTGCCCTTTGAGGGCGATCTGAAAGTGCTGGGCATGGATCCGCGCAAGCAGCGCGACGAATTGATGAACGAAGTCTGCTTCATTGCCGACGTGGCGGTGCTGCCACGCTGGATCAAGGTCAAGGAAGCGATTGATTTTGTCGACGGCATCCACCCGCGTTTTGACCGTGCCAAATGCGAGCGCTTCATCGCCAACACCCAGCTCAACCCTAACCTGCGCGTACGCGAGATGTCCAAGGGCATGATCGTGCAGTTGCATCTGGCGCTGGTGATGGCCATTGATGCCAGGTTGCTGGTGCTGGACGAACCCACCCTGGGCCTGGACATCCTGTACCGCAAGCAGTTCTACCAGCGCCTGCTGGAAGACTATTTCGACGAACAGAAGACCATCATTGTCACTACCCATCAAGTCGAAGAGATCGAAAACATCCTGACGGATGTCATGTTCATCCGCGACGGCAAGATTGTATTGACTGCCGCCATGGACGAAGTGGCCGAACGCTACACCGAAGTACTCACCTCGGCCGACCGCCTTGAAGCGGCCCGTGCCCTGAGGCCCATCGACGAACGCGCCCTGCCCTTCGGCAAGACCGTGATGCTGTTCGATGGGGTGCCCCGGCAACAGCTTGCCGCCTTTGGCGAAACCCGCAATCCAGGCCTGGCCGACCTGTTCGTGGCCATCATGAAAGGAACCTACGCATGAATGCCGTCACCCACACCTACCACAAGACCAACACCTTCAAATGGCTGCTGAAGCGCGAATTCTGGGAGAACCGTGGCGGTTTCCTGTGGGCTCCGCTGATCACTGGGGCGATCATCAGCCTCCTGACCGCGGTGTTCGCGGTGATCGGTCTGATCCGGTTCAAGCGCAGCGGTACTGCCAGTGACATGCAGTTCGACACCAACCTGGCCGAGCATGCGCGTCAGATTGGCGGCATTGGCGACTCCGCTCTGCTCGTCGGCATCAGTCTGACCATCCTGGTGCTGGCGTTTGTGGTGTTTTTCTACGCGCTGGGTTGCCTTTACGACGACCGCCGCGACCGCAGCGTGCTGTTCTGGAAATCGCTGCCCGCATCGGACGTGCAGATCGTGCTGTCGAAGGCAACCTGGGCCCTGCTGCTGGCGCCCATCGTTTCAATTCTGGCGGGCATCCTGATTGGCGTCGTGCTCTGGCTGATCATCGGGGCAACGGCAGCGGCCGCAGGCGTACCCAACGCCTCTGCAATCTTCACGCACGCCCATCCTCTTGGTGTCCTCGGTAACATGCTGACAGCCATACCGGTGTATCTGCTCTGGGCGCTACCGGCGGTGGGCTGGTTGATGCTGTGCTCGGCATGGGCGCGCAGCAAGCCCTTCCTTTGGGCGGTGCTGATCCCGGTGCTGGCCTGTGTGATGGTCAGCATGGCCGGAATAATGCCGGGCACCAACATCAACTATGGCGCGATCTGGTACACCCTGGTCTACCGCGGTCTGTTCAGCGTGATTCCCATGAGCTGGGCCCCGGCCAGCACGGCATTTGACGACAACATGCAGCGGGCGGGCAACTCGGACATCCACGGCCCTGCCGATCTAATGAAGCTGATGAATGTCAGCAACCTGGATGTACTGGCATCGTCGGACTTGTGGATTGGCGCCGCTGTCGGCGTGGCATTCATTGCCCTGGCCATCTATCTGCGACGCTGGCGCGAACTGGCCGACTAAGTTGGAACCAGAGGCCGGCCACGCGCCGACCTCTGCTCTGCACACCCTGGCTTCCGCCCATCGAGGATACGTTCCATGCGTAAGACACTACTGCCTGTGTTGCTGCTACTGCCCTTTGTTGCCTATGCGCAAGGGCCCGAATGCAAGCATTCGCAGCCACGTGCGCTGCAGCTGGATCTGGCCGGGGTGAAGGCAGTGGTCTTCGATATCGATGCCAATAATCTGTCCGTCGTCGCGTCTGCAGGCGCCCAAGCCGGTCTAAGCGGCAAGGCCTGTGCTTCGGATGCGCAATACCTTGACCAGCTGAAGCTCGTACAGCACAAGTCTGGCGACAAGCTGTACGTGGTAGCGCGTCGCGAGGTTTCCGGGGGCGGCTTTTTCGTGGGCCGGCACTATGCCTACCTGACGCTCAATGCCAGCCTGCCTGAGGAAGTGATGGTGCAGTTGAAGGTAGGCTCTGGCGATGCCAGCGTCACTGGCGCGTCGCTGCTCAGCGCCGACGTGGGTTCGGGCGACGTGCACGCCAGCAACATACGCGGCCTGGTGGCGGCCAAGGTGGGATCAGGGGACATTGTGGTGGACAACAGCGGATCACTGCACGTCATTTCAGTCGGCTCCGGTGACTTCACTGCCAGCAAAGTCGGTGGCGCGGTGAAGGTGGGCAATATCGGATCGGGCGACTTCACCCTGAATGGGACAAAGGGCGACGTGGAGATAGGCTCGGTGGGCTCTGGCGATGCCACAATCAGCGGCGTCTCGGGCAGCGTACGGGTTGATTCGCTGGGGTCCGGTGATATCGAGATCCGCGACATCCGCGGCGACCTGAGCCTGCAGTCCAGGGGCAGCGGGTCGGTCAAGCACAGCCGCATCGATGGCCGCGTCAGCGTGCCCAGTGATGATTGA
>JBDSUI010000029.1:0-15201 GCA_039927795.1 Pseudoxanthomonas sp. | reverse complement strand
TTGCGCGAGTTGTCGACGCCGACGATGGCGTTGGGCCGGGAATAAGGCTCCAGCACTTTCTTCATTTCACTGGCGGAGATGAAGCGCAGCGGCACCACGCGCACCTCAAAGCCGCGCGCGCTGGAGGCCGGGCCGGTGCGTGGCGAAAGCGTGCCGGACAGGGCCTGGTCGGCGGGCACTACGTTGTAGCGCCCGTCGCTGTAGACCATGCGTGCGTTGTTCTGCGCCAGCACCTGTTCCAGCAGGGTCATCGCCTGGGCCGGTGACACCGCCCTGGGCGTGCCCAAGGTGACGGTGCCCTGCACGCCGGGTGCAATCACGTAGTTCTGGCCCAGCATGTCGCCCAGGATCGCCTTGACCACCGCATGCACGGACTCACCTTCGAAATTGAAGGTGGCGCCACTGCCGCTGAGGTTGGAAAGCGAGGGCGGCGGCGCGGAGGCGGCGCTGCGGTTGATCACCTGGCCGCTGCCGCGGCGGATCACCGCCTGCGGTCCGGCCTGGGGTTCTTCCACCGCATTGAGCGGCGAGGTCTGCGCACCGGCGCCGGCGACTGCAGCGCGATTGAGATTGGCATCGCGGCGCACGTCGGGCGTGGGCACGCTGGCGCACGCAGCCAGCAGGCCTGTCAGGACGGAGATCAGAATCAAACGTGAGGTCATGCCTGCACTCTACTTTGTCTTTTCAGGGGTTGGCGGGAGTTCGCCCTGCTCGCGCAGCTGCGCGCGCCTTGCCTCGATGCGCTTGCGGATGAGGTCCATCTGCTGTTCGGTGGTGAGGACGGGTTCGGCGCTTGCGTCGTTGGGGACCGGCGCGGGCATGCCCTCGGTCGATGCGGGTGCTGCAGGTGATCCGGGAGCCGCGGGCGTGGGCACCTGCTTGGGCGATTGGCCAGATGCAACCGGACCACCGGGCATGGGCTGTATCGCCGCCGCGCCAGATTTTGAAGCAGTCGGCGGCTGGCCACCGCTGCCGTCGAACACGCGCAACTCCAGAGTCTGCCGGCCTTCGGGGCCGGCGATCACCACGCTGCGGGGAAGAATTTCGATGACCCGCCAGTTCGGTGCCGCGTCCGGGGCATCGCCCAGCTTGACCCGCACCGATTCGCCGCCTTCCCTGGGCTGCAGGATCGCCAGTTGCAGACCCGGGCTGATCAACACGCTGCTGAGCACGAAATCGAACGTCTGTGGCTGCTCGCCCTGTTCGCCGGAAATGAAGAACGGTTCTGGCTGGCGGTTCTCGGAAAATAGCGGGCGGGCGCTCATCTCGCTGTATTGCGCCAAGGGTCCCAGCCGCTCGGCAGCCGGTGCCTGCAGTTGCGGAAGTGACTGCACCAGGCTGGGATCGGCGGGTAGCGGACGGATTAAGCCGCCCATCCCGAACAAGGCAAGCAGCCAGGCCAGCAGCGCCCAGCCAGCCACTGCGAAAAGCAGCCAGGTGCGTGGCCCGATGGCGTCAGAGCCCATCCATGCCTCCCTGCGCGGGGGCTGCTTTGGTCTGGGCGCGCGTGGCGGACGCGACGCCGGCAATGGGTCTCAGATAGCCGTACAGGTCGAAGCTGACATCCAGGCCACCGTTGGCCCCGCCCGGCATCGCCGACACGTAGGCGTAGCGCTGGGCCAGCACATTGAGGTTGTCGACGAACAGGCGCGGCGTGCCGGTTTCCAGCGCGTGCAGTACCGCGCCCAGCTCGGGTGTGCCACAGCGCAGGCGCACCTGCACCACTACGCGCTCGAAGCGTTCGCGTGTGAGCTGTGGCATGGGGGAGCGATTGGTGATGGCACAGCTGCGGTTGCCCGGGCTGGCCTGGACCACCACCGTTTCCAGCTGCTTGACCAGGCCGGCGGTGGCCAGCTCGGCGCTGGATTCAAGCAGGAAACCGGGCCGTTGGGCTTCCTGCGCCAGGGCTGCGGCCAGTTGCTTCTGCACTTGCGGCGCCTGCTGCAGCTGGGTGCGCACGCGCAGCTCGCGTTCACGGTTGGCGTCGATCTGCTGATTGACTTCCAGCATCGGCAGCGTCCACCACGAATGCACCAGCAACAGATAGCCGATGCCCAGTGCGGCAAGCAGCAGGCCCAGTGCCAGCCAGCGGTCCCTCTCAGCGTTGAGCATCGCCATTGGCAGCCTCCACTGGTTTGACTGCCGGGGGCGGCCCGATGCCTACCAGATCGGCGGTCAGGCTGAAACGGTCGCGGCGGGTGCGCGGATCCGGCTGCAGGGCACCGCTCAGCGCAGGCGATTTCCACAGTGTCGACGCTTCCATCTTGCCAACCAGCGCGGACGCTTCGGGACTCAGGCCGATCAGCAGCAAGCGGTCGCCTTCGATGGCGAGTTTTTCCAGATAGGTGTTATCCGGGAGCAGGCGACTGATTTCGTCGATCACTTCCACGGTGGTCGGCCGGCTCGCGCGTGCCTGCTCAAGGAACTTCGCCCCCTCGACAATATCGCGTAGGCGATCACGCTGGATCGCGACCTTGCGTGCCTCAGCCGCGCGCGCGTCGACTTGACTGCTGAACGCCTTGGCGGCCTCGCGACGGTTGTCCAGCACCTGCCAGGCGGTCGCGCCCAACGCGATTACCGCTACCGTCGCCAGCACCAGGTTCCAGCGGCGCATGGGCGTGCTGCGGTTGCGGCGCTGTTCCTGCGGCAACAGGTTGACGCCCAGCGGCATGCCGGTGGCATCCAGTGCGTCCACGCCGACCAGCCCGCCGGCCAGGCCGCCCAGTGAAGACAGCGCGTCTTCGAACGCAGGCCTTGGCACCGCTACCAGCTCGACTTCCAGTTGGCCGTCATCACGGCGACCCAGCAGGCGCGCGTCGAAGCGCACCGCGGTTGCGCTAAAGGGGGTTTGACGGTCAACTTCAAAGCCGACCACATCGCGCAGGCGTTCAGCGGCGGCGGCCGGCAGCAGCATGCCGCGCCTTAGCACCATGCCCGGCGGCAGCAGCAACCAGCGCGGCAGCGCGGACAAGCGGCTGCCAAGCAATCTTTCCAGATCGGCTTCCTGCAAAGGCAGGGGCAAACGCGCCACGTCGTGCAGGCCATGGGCGTTCTGCCACTGCAGCTGCATGTCTTCGCCAACACCGGCCAGCAGCAGGCGATCCTGGGCCAGACCCAGCAGCACCCGCCAGCGCGCAGGCAGCCAGCTGACCAGCGCTTGTCGCCACCAGATCAGGAAGCTGCCGGTACCGACGCCATACCGGCGGATGCGGTCCGCAAGAGCGGGACTGTCTTGAAGAGTGGTCATCGCGGTGCCGCAGCTTCCTCCCAGCGCAGAGTGGTGTACACGGAGCCCGGTACCGGGCCGCCGCCTGCGCGAACGACCGTTCTCAATGTCGCCTCACGCCCCTCGGCAGTGCGCACATGGCTCTGGATACTATACGTGCCGGTGCCCCCGCCCACGAGCGCCTGCCCCGCCAGCGCAGTGACGGGTCCGCGCCGGCGCGCCTCGTATTCGGACGGGTCCAGTCCCAGTGCCGTCAGCACCGCCGCCTGCGCATACGAGGGGTCAGGCGTTGGCCGGCCACTGAACAGAGTGAGGCTGGGCTCGAGCCGTGCATACAGTTCGGGCGTCATGCCCAGCACCTGCTCCACTTCGGCCACCGATTCGAACGGTGCGTCCTTGGCGCCATAGGGCAGGCCCGCGGCCGCATAGTCGGGATCCTCGGCGCCACCAGCCGGCTGGGTGAGCGGATCATTGTCGCGCCAGTCCAGGATAGCGGCGGCCACTCTATCGGCTGTAGCCGGGTCGCCACCCACGGCCCGCACCAGCGCCGAGAGCAACGGTGCCTCGGCCAGGTTGAGGTCGACCTTGCCGGTTTCGTCGACGATGCTTATCCCCACCACGCTGCCGGCGTATTGCCAGCGATACAGCCGGCCGTCGGGCAGCCACTGCGTCGCCGGATCGGACTGGCCGACGCGCAGCAGTGCGTATTCCACTCCGGCACGTGCGATTTCCTGCGCGGCGGCGCCCTTGCTGAGCAGCTTGCCCTGCATGGATTCCACCCCGGCGGTCAGCGTGAACGCCACGATCAAGGCGGCCAGCAGCATGGTCAGCCACAGCACCAGCACCAGCGCCGCACCCTGCGCGCGTGGCCTGCTCATTGCGTCGGCATGCCGACAGCGGGGCTGCCGTTGTTGTTACCAATGCCACTGCCTTGGGCCAGGGTAACGATGAGCGATGGCCAGCGCGTGCCATCGGCGGCCTCGATGTCGATGGCTACCTGCACCGGCAGCGATTCGGATGCCGTCCATTGGGTTTGCCAGTCTTCCAGTACGCCTTCGGGCTTCAGCCCCCGATAACGGAAACGCACGTTGCGCAGGTCGTCGGCGAGTGGCTCTGGTGGTCTCGGCCGCGCCTCTTCGATGGTCTGGGCAGACTGCACCATGTTGAAAGCAGCCAGCAACCGGCGGCCACCGTCGACCACGGTCAGGTCGTGCAGGTAAGGGCCGCCGCGACCGAGGTAATCCGGCAGGTCGGAGACAAAGCGCATGCGTTGCGGCTCGCCGATGAAACGCAGCGGCTGCTGGGTGGCCGGATCGGTGGCGAAGGCGATCGGCTGCGCCGAAGCAAGCCGGCGACGCAGGAATCCCTGCACCGCGCGCATGCGTTCGCTGCGCTGGGCAATGACTTCGCCGCGTTGCACTACTGCGGTGGACGAACGCAAGGTCGCGAAGGCCAGCCCCAGACCCATCACCAGCAGCATGGTGGCCAGCAGCACTTCGATAAGGGTGAAGCCGGCGGCGGCTTTGCGGGGAGCCTTCATGGCACATCCACCGACTGGTTGACGTCGGCCGGCGCCAGTCGCAGCGTCTGCCACTGCAACTGCTGCGACGCGCCATCGCCCCAACGCAGCTCCAACCGCAGTTCCAGCAGGCGCGGGGCCGCCGGGTCGATCACAGTGGCGGGCGGTCGGGAAGGGTCAACGTAGGGGCTGACATCCAGCGTCCAGCGATAACGCCCATCTTCCAGGCTGCCTTGCCGGCGCCCCGCCTGCAGCGGCTCGCCGACGCCCACCTGGGACAGCAACGACTGTGCGTGCAGGGCCGCCCGGCCGGACTGGTCGGCGATGCGTATCTGTCGCGCCGCGCTGGACAGCGATCCCAGCAGAAACGTCAACGCAAGTGCCAGCAAGGCGAACGCGACAATCACCTCGATCAGCATGAAGCCCTGCGGCGCGCGCCGGCTCGCGGGCCTCACTGCAGCAGCTCCGCGTTGACGCGGGACAGCTTCACCTCACCGGTCAGCCAGCCCACGTCGACCCGCCACGCCGCGCGCTTGACCTGCAACTGGATGCGACCACCGGTGGCGGCACCATCGGCAAAAAACAGGATGCCGCCCTCGCCCGCACGCACGCCGGCCTCGCGCGCGCCGGTGAATTGGACACGCAGCGATTCGGGAATGCGGCCCTTACGATTCTTGGCGCCTTGCCAGCGATGCCCAACCGGGTCAATGGTGAAACGTTGCGGAATGCCAGTCGCGATTGCGTGGGTGCGGGCGAAGCGCAATTGCGACGCGATTTCCTTCGCGCTCGAACGCAGGCGCATGCCGTCCATGCCGCCGGTAAACGCCACCGCAGCCAAGGTGGTGGCCAAGGCGAGCAGCGCAAGCACCACCAGTATCTCGATCAGGCTGAATCCCTGCGTGTTGCGTGCTGCCGGCAGTAATGCCCTGTGGCAAGCGCGGCGGGCACGAGGCATCGCGGCTTACTGCTGGTACTTGATATCGGCGTTCACACTGTCACCACCCGCCTGCCCGTCCTTGCCCAGGCTCAGCAGGTCGAACGCCGCACCATCACCGGGTACGCGATATTCGTAGGGTTTGTTCCAGGGATCCTTCAGTTCGGCCGCCTTCGCATACGGCCCCAGCCAGCCACTGGCGTCGCCCGGTGCCGCGATCAGATCATCAAGCGTGTTGGGCAGGCTGCCGGTGTCCATCTCGAACTGGTGGATCTTCTCGGCCACGGTCTGCACCTGGGCCTGCGCCAGCTTGACCTTGGCGCGGTCGGCATTACCCAGGATGCGGGTGGCGGCGAACGCGACGATGCCGCCGATCAGGATCACCACCACGATGATTTCCATGAGGGTGAAACCGGCCTGCTGGGCGCGTCGCGGCAAGCGCGGAGGGTTGGGTCTGGTTCGCATTTGGTTTTCCATCAAAGGTGGCCGATCAAGGATGATTCAAATGAGGATGATTCAAATGACGCTGATTCAATTGAGGCTGATTCAATTGCGTGTGATTCAATAGAGGTTGACTAAGTTGAGAGTGATCCAATTGAGAGTGATTCAATCAGGATGAGTCTGTCGCGTTTTATCCAATGAATACGGGGCCATCAGCTGATCGCACCGGCCAAATCGTACAGCGGCACCAGCACGGCGATGATGACTACTGCCACCACGGCTGCCAATACCAAGGTCACCACCGGCACCAGCGCCGCCAGCATGCGGTCCATGGCCTGAGCGGTTTCCTGCTCGAAGGTATCGGCGGCCTTCAACAGCATGCTGTCCATGGCACCGGATTCCTCGCCCACCTGGACCATCTGCAGCGCCAGGCGCGGGAAGCGCTTGCTCTTGCCGAGTGAAACCGACAGTCCGTGTCCGTTTTTCACATCTTCCGCGGCCTGATCGACATCCGACGCCAGGGCGCGATTGCCCAGCACATTGCGTGCAATCCCGAGTGCAGCCAGCAACGGCACGCCATTCTTCAACAGCGTTCCAAGCGTGCGTGCGAGGCGCGCGGTTTCCAGCCTGGCGATCAGGGGGCCGATCAGCTTCCTGTGCAGTATCCAGGCGTCGAATCGATCACGGAATACGGGGTCGCGGCGCTTGCGATCGAACCACCACAGCAGTGCCGCCGGTGCCAGCACCAACAACAACCACCAGTCGCGCACGAACAGGCCAACGGTGAGCACGATGCGGGTAAACCACGGCAGGGTGACGTCAAGGCTTTCATACATCTGCGCGAACTGCGGCACCACGAAGCCCAGCAGGAACAACAGCGCGAAGCCGACCACCACCACCAGGATGGCCGGATAGATCATCGCGTTGATGACCCGCCCGCGCAGTGCGCTGCTGCGCTCCAGGTAATCCCCCAGGCGCTGCAGGGTTTCATGCAGGCTGCCACCGGCCTCGCCCGCCCGCACCATGTTGATGTAGAGCCGCGAGAACGTCCCATGCTGCCGCTCCAGCGCGGTCGACAGCGACGCACCGCCACGCACCGCATCACGCACGTCGGCGATGATGCGTTTTGATTTGTCGTCCTCGGGCAGTTCCAACAGGATGGTCAGCGAACGGTCCAGCGGCTGGCCGGCGCCCAACAGCGTGGCCAATTGCTGGGTGAATTGCACCAGGCGGTCGCCAGAAAAGGGCTTGGCCTGGAACAGGGACTTGAGCGACGTGCGCTCACCGCCTTCGGCCGCAAGCTTTGCTTCCACCGGCAAATGCCCCTGCTCCTGCAGGCGCGCCACCACCTCGCTGTCGCTGGCGGCTTCCATCTGGCCATCCAGCACTTCGCCGCGGGTATTGAGTGCTTTGTAGCGATAGAGGGGCATGGGCTCGCAGGTCAATGAATGGAGAGATCAGGGCGCTGTTGCGTCGGCTTGCGTTGTTGTGCCATTCCCGCGAAGAGGGCAATCGCTGGACGTTGGCCTTGGTGTAGGTCCGGTAATGTCAGGCTATAGATCCAGCAGGTAAGGATTGCTTCCCACGATCAACCGCATCTTCCACGCCCGGTTCCACTTCTTGATGCGCTTTTCGCGGGTGATGGCGGATTCCTTGGCTCGATGCACCCCATACCAGACCAGCGGCGTGACAGCGTGTTGCTTGCTGAACTTTTCCACGATCAGTTCGCGAAGCTGACACGCTGATAATCATCCTTCCCGTGCTCAATCACGCATCCTCGGTGACCCTCAACACTTCCTCGATCGTGGTCTGCCCGCTCATGGCCTTGACGATGCCGTCTTCGTACATGGTGCGCATGCCGGCGTCGCGGGCCAGCTGTTCCAGTTCGCCCATGCCAGCGTGACGCATGACGGCGCGGCGCAGTGCGTCATTCATCACCAGGAATTCCATGATGGTGGTGCGACCCAGGTAGCCGGTCGGTGCGAGCGGCGAGGGGCGCGGACGGTACAGGAATATTTCACCCAGCGGTTGGTAGCGGCGCAGGGAGAATTTCTCGATCTCTTCCGGCGAGGCTGCGTATTTTTCCGCGTGCACCGGCTCCAGCCGGCGGACCAGGCGCTGGGCCAGTATTCCGTTGATGGTGGACGTCAGCAGGTAGTCTTCCACGCCCATGTCCAGCATGCGGGTGATGCCACCAGCGGCGTTGTTGGTGTGCAGCGTGGACAGCACCAGGTGGCCGGTAAGCGCTGACTGGATCGCGATGCGCGCGGTTTCCAGGTCGCGCATTTCGCCGATCATGATGATGTCCGGGTCCTGGCGCACGATACTGCGAAGCGCGTGGGCGAAGTCCAGCCCGATCTGCGGCTTGGCCTGGATCTGGTTGATGCCCTCGATCTGGTATTCGACCGGATCCTCGACGGTGATGATCTTGACGTCGGCGGTATTGAGCTTGCTGAGTGCGGTGTACAGCGTGGTGGTCTTGCCCGAGCCGGTAGGGCCGGTCACCAGCAGGATGCCATGCGGCTGCTCCAGCACCTTCTGGAACTGCGGCAGGAAATGGTCGGTGAAGCCGAGCTTGTGGAAATCGAAGACCACGGTTTCGCGATCCAGCAGGCGCATGACCACCGACTCGCCATGTGCAGTAGGCACGGTGCTCACGCGCAGGTCCAGCTCCTTGCCCTGCACGCGCAGCATGATGCGGCCATCCTGCGGCAGGCGGCGCTCGGCGATATTGAGCTTGGCCATGATCTTGACCCGGCTGATCACTGCCGCGGTGAGGTTGGCGGGCGGGCTCTCGCCTTCCTCCAGCACGCCATCGACGCGGTAGCGGACCTTCAGGCGGTTCTCGAAAGGTTCGATGTGGATGTCGGAGGCGCGCAGCTCGACCGCGCGCTGGATGACCAGGTTGACCAGGCGGATGACTGGCGCCTCCGAGGCCAGGTCGCGCAGGTGCTCCACGTCATCCGGGTTGCCACTGCTTTCGCCGTCGGCATCTTCCACGATGGTGCCCATCGCGCTGCGGCCCTGGCCATGCCAGCGCTCGATCAGCTCGTCGATTTCCGAACGCAGCCCCACCCACGGCCGCACCTGCACGCCGGTCGCCAGGTGCACCGCTTTGATTGCGTAAGGGTCGTAGGGGTCGGCCATCCACAGGTCCAACTTGCCCTTGCTTTCGCCAAGCAGGCACACATGGAACTGGCGCAGGAAGCGGGCCGACAGTGGTTGCGCATCGGGCAGCATTTCGGGGGGCAATTCGGGAAGCTGTTTCAGGGCCAGCAACTGCAGGCCCAGTACTTCGGCACAGGTCTCGGCATGGTCACGCTCGGAGACCAGCCCCAGCCGCGCCAACAGGGACAGCAGGCTGCCGCCGGTTTCTTCCTGCAGCCGGCGTGCGCGCACCAGGTCGGAGTCCTTCAGCCTGCCTTTTTCAAGCAGGGAAAAGACGATCCGCTCTTCGGCATCCATCAAGACCGGAGCCGCGTGCTGCACCTCGGGAGAAAGCGCTGCGCTCATGCAGAACTCCGCAGGAAACCGGCGCCCACTCTATCAGCCATTGATTGCTGAATCGTTGGTGGGCGTGCTGCAGATCGCGGCGCAACTGCAGATACAGAAACCCCGGCCGTGACCGGGGTTTCCAATTGACACGAATTGACCGCGCTTGCTTACTGGCGAGCCACCAGGGTCACGCCGCTGTAGGCACCATCGCCCACGACCTTGATGTAGTAGGTGCCGGCCCGTGGTGCGGTGATGCGCACGGTTTCGCTGTTGCCCGGACGGGTCGATTTGTAATCGTAGGCAGTGGTGGTGGGCTCTTCATCGAAGCTCACATACAGACCTACATTGCCGCTGCCGCCCAGGGTCATGACGCTCAACACGCTGCCCGCAGTGGCCTGGAAGCTGTACAGCTTGTCGCTGCCCTGAGCGCCGGAAAGACCGCTCACGTTGGTCTTGTTGACCAGCGGCGTGGCCACCGGCCCGCATACTTCGGTCGCCGGGTCGCATGGCTCTTCCAGGGCCTTGTCCAGTGCGGCCCTGGCATCGACGATGCCGGTGCCGATCGGGGTATTGGCAGGGATGGTGACCGGGAACGGACGCGCGGTCTGTTTCAGCAAGGCCTCCAACGCCGCGGGTGACAAGAGATCCTTGCCGGCGCCGGCGAGTGCGCTTTGCACCAGCGCCGCTACGGCCGCAACATGGGGCGAGGCCATCGAGGTACCGGCGAATCCACTGTAGACGTAGCTGCCGGAAGTGGGCGTGGTAGTGCCGTTGTAGCCGGCCTGGAAGATGTAGCCATCCCAGCCGCCGTTGCCGGCATCGGCATTGCCGCCACCACCCGGACCGGACAGATCGACCAGCGGGCCGTAGTTCGAATAGCTGGCACGGCCACCGGTGATCCGCGTGGCGCCCACATCGATGACGTTGTTGCAATTACCCGGCGAAAAATTGACCGAATCACCATTGGAATTGCCGGCCGCGATGACCACGACGCTGCCATTGGCCACTGCCAGGTTGATGGCGTCCTGCTCGTAGGCTTCGCAAGCGCCCGAACCACCCAGGCTGAGGTTTATGACTTCCGCGGGCGTGGTGTTGTTGGCAACCCCGGCGATCGGCGCCCCGGATGCCCAGGCAATGGCATCGGCGATGTCAGAGGTGTAGCCACCACAGCGGCCCAGCACGCGCACAGGCAGGATCTGCGCGTCGAATGCCACGCCCGCGCCGCCAATCCCGTTGTTGGTCAACTGGGCCACCGTGCCGGCCACGTGGGTGCCGTGCCAGGAACTGTTGCGGACAGTGGAGCCCGCGCCGCATTCACCCGCCACCGGATTCCAGTCACCCAGGTCGGCAGCGCCTGGAACGCGATCATCAGTCGCGCGGCGCGATACGAAGGCATCGCTGATGAAGTCGTAGCCGTCCAGGATATGCGTGCCGCTGCCCATGTCCGGGTGGTTGGCAAGGATGCCGGTGTCGAGCACGGCGACGACGGTGCCGGCGCCCGTAGAGAGGTCCCAGGCGGCCGGCGCATTGATGCCGCCCGCCGGATTGAAGAAATGCCACTGGTAGGTGCCATATGACGGATCAGTCGGCACCATCTGCGGTGTCACGCGCGCCGAACGGGTGCCCGCAGCCGACATGGCAGCGGTCATCGAAGCAGGGGCCGAGAGGTTGTCGATCGCACGCATCATGCGATCGACCTGCACGTACTGGACGGAGGCATCGGCGCGGATTTCCGCCATCAGGCTGTTGAGCTCACTGCCGCTGAGCGCGCGCGACAGCTTGATCGCGTCCGCGCCCAGTCCCAGGCGACGCACATGGGCTACGCCCAACGGAATGGCAGTCGTGCCGCGGCTCGCGGCGCTCTGCCTTACCCCGGCCCGGCTGGCGGCCGAACGGACGGAAACCAGCTTCTGTTCCACACTGCCTGCGGTGGCGGTTCCACTCCGGTACTTGATGATCAGGCGGGTTGCACCCTGGTCGAGCGGGGCGGAGGTATCGGCCATCTGGCGCTGCTGTGGTGCAGGGTCGGCGGCCAATGCCGAAGGCGCCATAGCGGTCACCAGAATTGCGCCCGCAACCGCCAAACCCAGTTTGTTCTTCTTGATCACTTTTATGCCCTCATGGAAATTTAAGAAAACCGCGACGTTGTGGGCCAGATTGTTTTGTGCGTTGCTGCTCCCAGTCCATTGGCCAGCCCAGCCAAGTTTTCTGCGACGGCCCGCGTGCACGGGCCATGACCATCGAAGCGACTGCCGGTGACCGACAGTCGCTTCCGTTCCTGCCTACCAGCCGAAGCCGGCACCGACACCCACTGAATTATCGTTACCACTGAACGCACCGCCGATGGTGATGGTGGCGCGGTCGCTGAGTGCACGTTGGTAACCGATTGAAAGTGCCGTTTCGCCGCCCTGGAAACCGACACCTACGCCAACCCGATTGTCGGTGCGGATCCCAGCCGTGCTGGCTGCCATGGTCATCATGGCCGAGCTCATTGCGCCCTGACGGTCGATGCGACGGTCCTGATCCATGAAGCGACGATCGGTCTCCGTACGGAAGTTCTCGAAGTTGTCATCCATGGCCGAGAAACGCGCATCGGTGTAAGCGTTGGCGGAGGTCAGCGTCTGTGTCGCGGTGTTGTTGGTGTAGGTCCTCGAAGCGGCCAAGGTAGCTGCATCTGCTGCCTGCATCTGGGCGACGTTGGTGGCGTCGGTGGGAGTGCTGCCGGCGGCCACGTTGGTGACTGCCCGTTCATTGCCCGCACTGCCTACCGAGACGGTATTGGCACGGTTGGCCAACGAACCCTGGCCAAGCGCGACCGCATTCTCCGCGGTCACCGAAGCGCCCTGCCCCAGTGCAGTGCCGGAGGCCGCCGTGACGCTGGCACTTTCGCCCAGCGCAACGGCGTTGGTCGCGTTGGCGCTGATGCTGGTATTGGCACCCACCGCCGTGCTGCCGTCTGCCCCAACCCGTGAGCCGGCTCCTATCGCAGTGTCGTTGGGACCATGCGCATAGGCACCGGCGCCAACGGCCACGCCGCCGTCTGCGTTGGCGGTGGCATTGGAGCCAATGGCCACGGCGTTGGTGCCCGCGCCGATCACCGCCGGATCACTGCCGTCGGTTTCCCCACCAATTGCAATATGCGGGTCAGGAGCCGGGCCTGGATCGGCTTCCACGGTGGTCAGCCTGGCGTCTATCGAGGTCACCGCTGCATCGATGGCAGCAATGGCATCGCCGACGTTGAAGTAATCGCCACCCTGCACGATATACGTCGTGCCGACCAGGCCACCGGTCGCACCGACATAAGTACCGCCACCCAACGCGGTAGCGATACTGTCCAGAGAACCGTAAAGCTGGCCTCCGTTGACCGCGTCGGTGCTGCCGGCAGTGATGGAGCCTGCCGCCAGATTGGTGATGGTGGTGCCGGTCGCACCCTCCAGCGTCAGCGTCTCCTGGCTGGCATCGTCGTAGGTCACCGCGTTGGCGGCCAGATCGCTGAGGTCGCCCGTAACCGCGTTCAACTGGCCCACGTTCACCGCGTCAGTGTCTTCCACACCGGCGGCGACGTTGGTGACCTGGCGTTCGCCACCGACGTATCCCACCGACACCGTATTCACACGGTCAGCCTCGGAACCGGCACCCAACGCCACGCTGTTGGCAGCCGAGGCAAAAGAACCGTACCCCAGCGCCGTGGAGTCATCAGCCTGCGCCCACGAGGTACCACCGACTGCCGTGGCGTTGACCCCATCGGCAATGCTCAACCAGCCTACTGCCGAACTCTGATCACCAGCGGCCAGCGCGCCGGCACCTAATGCCGTGGCACCGGCACCCGCCGCTTCGGTGGATAGGGAGCCGCCCACCGTGCCGCCGAGTGCCACGCTCTCATCGCCCGAAGCGATGCTGTATTCACCCACAGCCACGGCGCTCAAGCCCGCAGCTGACGCGGCAAGCCCCACTGCGGTTGCGTAATCGCCACTGGCAACCGACTCGGCACCCAATGCGCTTGCGCCTGCGCCCGAAGCGTCGCTGAGGAAGCCGACCGCACTGGATTCAATACCCGAAGCCGTGCTTTCTGCACCCACCGCCGTAGCCAGATCACCCGAGGCCGTGCTGAAGAAGCCGTTGGCCGTGGATTCCTCGCCCGAGGCTTCACTCAATGCGCCCGAGGCGGTGCTGCCATCGCCACTGGCGATGCTGCCCGCACCGGCAGCGGTCGCCAGGAACCCACTGGCTTCCGTTTCCGCACCTACGGCCGTGGCGAACTCACCCGTCGCCTGGCTGTTGGCACCCAGAGCAACGGCGCTTTCTGCAAATGCGATCGCGTTGTAACCCACCGCAGTGGCCCCGTCGGCATAGGCATTGGCGCCGCTGCCAAAAGCCGATGCACCGGTGCCGATCGCATTGCTCGCTTCGCCGGCCGCCGTGGCGTAATCACCGTCTACGTACGCACCTGCATCGCTGTCCGGGCCACCGGAGGCCTGGAAGTACTTGTTGGTGTTGGCGGCCACGTCGGCCACCTCGTTCAACTGGTCCAGGTTCACCGCATCGGTGCCTTCGCTACCGGCGGCAACGTTGGTGACCTGGCGTTCGCTGCCCACATCGCCCACCGAGACGGCGTTCTCGCGATCGGCGACCGAACCTGCACCCAGCGCGACACTGTTCGCGGCCGACGAATAGGCGCCGTAACCGAGCGCCGTGGAGTCATCGGCCTGGGCCCACGAAGCCGCGCCCAGGGCCGTGGCATCCTCACCATCGGCGCTGCTGATCCAGCCTATCGAGGTGCTGTAGTCGCCATTGGCCCAGGCACCGGCGCCAACCGAAGTGCCGGCATATCCCAGCGCTTCAGCCGAGTAGAGACCACCCAATGCACTTCCGCCGACGACCACGCTTTCATCGCCACCGGCTACGCTGAATTCACCGACCGCCACGCTGCTGGCACCCAAAGCCGTGGCGCTGTAGCCAAAGGCAGATGAGAAATCGCCGGACGCTTCGCTGAAGCCGCCGACGGCCGTGGCAGCCAGGCCACCGGCCGCGCTGTTGAAGCCCATGGCCGTGGCTTGCGTATTGGTGGCCGCCGCGCCGGTACCGGTCGCGGTGCTATAGGCACCACTGGATTCGGCGCCCGCGCCCAATGCGACACTGCCCTCAGCACTGGCAACGCTGTCGGCACCCAGCGCAATGGCGTTATCGGCGCTGGAAACCGCGTTGAAGCCCACCGCGATGGCATTGATCCCTGATGCATTGGCCGTGCTGCCGAAGGCCGCCGCGCCGTCACCGTCTGCTACTGCGCTGGATCCAGCCGCAACCGCACCGACGCCGTTGATGGACGCATCATCGCTACCGTCGCCCAGACCGTCGGCCTTGAAATAGCGACCCGCCAGAAGCGCTCCTTCCGCCGCTTCGTTCAACTGGGCCACGTTGACCGCGTCGGTGTCTTCCACACCTGTGGCCACGTTGGTGACCTGACGCTCGCCGCCCACATAGCCCACCGACACCGTGTTCTCACGGTCGGCCTCGGAACCTGCACCCAGCGCCACGCTGTTGGTGGCAGAGGCAAGCGAGCCGTAACCCAGTGCAGTCGCATTGTCG
>JBDSUI010000028.1:0-5071 GCA_039927795.1 Pseudoxanthomonas sp. | reverse complement strand
CATCGTGTGTTGCGGCGACCTGCGAATGGCAAACAGATTGCAATGTCCCGATTGATTTCGCGCAACGCACGCACGGCCCGACCCAACAGGTCAGGTGCCGAGCTGACTGACTGCACATGACCCGCATCCTCGGCATAGACCCCGGTTCCCAGCGTACCGGCGTCGGCATCATCGATGTAAATGCGGCAGGCAAGACCACGCATGTTTATCACGCACCGTTGTTGCTGCTCGGCGACGGTGATTTCGCCCAGCGTCTGAAGCGCCTGCTGCTGGGCCTGGCCGAAGTGATGGAAACCTACCAGCCCGACGAAGTCGCCATCGAACAGGTGTTCATGGCGCGCAATCCCGACTCTGCCCTGAAGCTGGGCCACGCGCGCGGCGCGGCGATCTGCGCGGTGGTGCTGCGCGACCTGCCGGTGCACGAGTACGCGGCCAAGGAAGTGAAGCTGGCCGTGGTCGGCAAGGGCGGCGCGGACAAGGTGCAGGTCCAGCACATGGTGGGTCTGATGCTCAACCTGACCGGCAAGCTGCAGGCCGATGCCGCCGATGCGCTGGCGGTGGCCATCACCCATGCGCACGTGCGCGCCACGGCCAACAGGCTTGGCGTGAATGTGCGCGAAGCATGGGGCCGGAAGTGAACACGCTGCGGAGTTGGGCGGGTCGTCACGCTCGCGCAGGCGCAGAGCCAGCGACTCGCGCGCTTGACAGGGCTGGTCTTGCCAATCGTCCGGTCGAGTCAGGTGCGCAAAGAACCAGCCGCCGAGGTCCCGCGTTGGCGGGGATGACGCAACAATTATCAGGGGAACGATCATGATTGGACGGCTTCGCGGCATCCTGGCCTACAAGCAACCACCGTGGCTGGTGATCGACGTAGGCGGGGTCGGCTATGAGCTCGAAGCGCCGATGAGCACGTTCTACGACCTGCCTGACGTGGGCCGCGAGGTGATCCTGTTCACCCATCATGCCCAGCGCGAGGACAGCGTGTCGCTGTACGGCTTTCTGCGTGAAAGCGAGCGCCGGCTGTTCCGCGACGTACAGAAGGTCAGTGGCATTGGCGCGAAAATCGCACTGGCAGTGTTGTCGGGCGTGGCCGTGGACGAGTTCGCCCGCCAGGTGCAGAGCGGCGACATCGCCGCGCTGACCCGCATCCCAGGGATCGGCAAGAAAACTGCCGAGCGCATGGTGGTGGAGCTGCGCGACCGGGTTGCCGACCTGGGCACCAATCCGCTGGGCTCACCCAGCCTGCCCAATGATCCGCAGTCCGAGGCCACCATTGCCCTGCAGCAACTGGGCTACAAGCCGGCCGAAGCCGTGCGCATGGCGCGCGAAGCGGTGGCGCCCGGCGATGACGCGGCCATGATCATCCGCAAGGCCCTGCAGTCCGCACTGCGCTGAGCGCTCCGTCGCTTTCCTGGATCTTCCCCTCACACGCTTCACGCTACGCTTAGGTCGCCATGTCCGCCACTTCTTCTCCCCAGCTTCCCGCCGGCAATACAGGCGGGCATGGTCATGCCAAGACCGGCCTCGCGGCACTGGTTGCCGGTGCAGTCGGCGTCGTTTTCGGTGACATCGGTACCAGCCCGCTGTACACCATCAAGGAGATGTTCCACCCGCATTTCGGGCTGACCCCTAATCCAGAAACCGTGTTGGGTCTGCTCTCACTCGGCTTCTGGTCGCTGATGCTGATCGTGACGCTGAAGTACGTGATCGTGATCATGCGCGCCGACAACGAAGGCGAGGGCGGCATCATGGCGCTCACCGCGCTGGCCCAGCGCAGCCTGAAGAAGGGCTCGCGCGGCAGCTACGCCGTCGGCATCCTGGGTATATTCGGAGCCTCGCTGTTCTTTGGCGACGGCATGATCACGCCCCCGATCACCGTGCTGGGTGCCGTGGAAGGCCTGAGCGTCATTTCTGCCGGGCTTACCCGCTGGGTGGTGCCGATCAGCCTGGTGATCCTGATCGGCCTGTTCGCGTTCCAGCGCTTCGGTACCGCCAAGGTAGGCAAGATCTTCGGGCCGGTGATGATCGTCTGGTTCGTGGTGCTGGCGGTGATCGGGGTCTATAACATCGCCGGTTTTCCCAGTGTCTTGCGTGCGCTTAGCCCTTATTGGGCCTGGAAGTTCTTCACCACCCACGACTGGCATGCGCTTTTCATTCTCGGTGCGGTGGTGCTGACCGTCACCGGCGGCGAGGCGCTGTATGCCGATATGGGTCATTTCGGCAAGAAGCCCATCCGCTGGGCGTGGTTCGCCTTCGTGCTGCCGGCGCTGGCACTGAATTACTTCGGCCAGGGTGCAGTGCTGCTGGAGCATCCTGAGGCGGTAAAGAGTCCCTTCTTCATGTCGATACCCGATTGGGCGCAGATTCCCATGACGGTGCTGGCGACACTGGCAGCAGCCATCGCCTCGCAGGCCGTGATCACCGGCGCCTTCTCGGTGACCCGCCAGGCCATCCAGCTCGGCTACCTGCCACGCCTGTCCATCAAGTACACCTCCCAGGACACCATCGGCCAGATCTACGTGCCCTCGATCAACCTGATCCTGCTGGTGGCGGTGATCGTGCTGGTGCTGGTGTTCCAGAGCTCCGGCGCCCTGGCCACTGCCTATGGCCTGTCCGTCACCGGCACCATGCTGATCGACACGCTGCTGTTGGCCGTGGTGGCCTATACGCGCTGGCCGGATTCCAGGAAATGGGTACTGCCCCTGTGCGGGTTGTTCCTGTTGATCGACCTTGCATTCCTGATCGCCAACGGCGCCAAGCTGTTCACCGGCATCGGCGCCTGGGTGCCGTTGTTCATCGGCATCATCTCGTTCCTGATGATGCGTACCTGGCGCAGGGGCCGCGAGTTGCTGCATGCCGAAGTGCAGAAGGAAGGCATCAAGCTGGACAGCTTCCTGCCGGGCCTGATGCTGGCCCCGCCGGTGCGTGTGCCCGGTACTGCCATCTTCATGACCGCCGACCAGGGCGTGGTGCCGCATGCGTTGATGCACAACCTCAAGCACAACAAGGTACTGCACGAGCGCAACGTGTTTCTGACCGTTGAAACGCTGAACGTGCCGCATGCGCCGAAAGACGCGCGGCTCAAGATCCAGGCCATCGGCGACGATTTCTACCGGGTCATCATCAGCTACGGATTTACCGAGACGCCCGACGTGCCGCAATCGCTGATGGGGTCCTGCGACAAGGGCGGCATCTACTTCGACCCGATGGATACCACCTACTTCGCCAGTCGCGAAACCATCATCGCCAGCGCCCACCGCGGCATGCCCGTGTGGCGCGACAAGCTGTTCGCGGTGATGCACCGGAATGCGGCGCCGGCGACCGGCTTCTTCCGTATCCCCGGCAACCGCCTGGTGGAGCTGGGCGCGCAGGTCGAGATCTAGCGACGGCATCAACGCGGACTGCCTTGGGTCAGTCCGCAACAACGCGGCCGGGTGCACCGTGGGAGCAGCCGCCCGTCTGGGTCGTACTCGACGGGGTAACTTCAGGTGTCGCTACCGCACTATCCGCACCATGAAGATGCCGCCGCGTGTAGCTGGGCTTGTGGTTGTAATCGGTATCGCAAAACGCGGCGCAGGTTTGCCTTGCAGTCCAAAGTCTGGACGATAGCGTCGGCTTGACGAGTTCTTGCCTGCAGGCATCGCAGGGCAGGCAAAAAATCTTCGGAAATTGCTTGCAGACCAGCGCCGGTGACCGAATCGTCATGGACTGATGGCGCGATCTGCGAGTCGCATGTCTGGCGCGCAATGTGATCCCTACAATCGCGTTCTTCAATATTCCGGGAGGCGATCTGATTCCCGCGTTTTACAGCGGTGTAATGGTCGGCAATCAATATTCGCTGCCAATTGCGCTTGAAGGCAGGCCGGAATTCATTTTCAATCCCTTTTATCATGAGGCAAGCCTGACTATCACGCATAATCGCACCATGACTGAAGACCGCATCCTCACTGCCGCGGCCACCCGCGAAGACGACGTGCTTGAAGCCAGCATCCGGCCCCGGCGTCTGGACGAATACCTGGGCCAGAAGCCGGTCCGCGACCAGCTTTCCATTTACATCGAGGCCGCCAAGGGTCGTGGCGAAGCCATGGACCATGTGCTGATCTTCGGCCCGCCGGGCCTGGGCAAGACCACGCTGAGCCATGTCATTGCCAACGAGCTGGGGGTCAACCTGCGGGTTACCTCCGGGCCGGTGATCGAGAAGGCCGGTGACCTGGCCGCGCTGCTGACCAACCTGCAGCCGCACGATGTGCTCTTCATCGACGAGATTCACCGCCTGTCGCCGGTGGTGGAAGAAGTGCTGTATCCGGCGATGGAGGATTTCCAGCTTGACATCATGATTGGCGATGGCCCGGCTGCGCGTTCGATCAAGCTGGACCTGCCGCCGTTTACCCTGATCGGCGCCACTACGCGCGCCGGCCTGCTCACCGCGCCGCTGCGCGACCGTTTCGGCATCGTCCAGCGGCTGGAGTTCTACAACACCCAGGAACTGACCCAGATCGTGCGGCGCTCCGCAAAGATCATGAATATTGATTGCGTGGCCGAAGGCGCGGCCGAGATCGCCAACCGCTCGCGCGGCACGCCGCGTATCGCCAATCGGCTGCTGCGTCGCGTGCGTGATTACGCACAGGTACGCGCGCAGGGCCACATCGATCACGAGGTGGCCAAGGCCGCGATGGTGATGTTGAACGTGGACCCGGAAGGTTTCGATGAGCTCGACCGCCGCCTGTTGCGCCTGATCATCGAGAATTTCGATGGCGGCCCGGTGGGGGTGGAATCGGTCGCAGCCGCATTGTCGGAAGAGCGCGGTACGCTGGAAGACGTGATCGAGCCCTATCTCATCCAGCAGGGCTTCCTGGTACGCACCGCACGCGGCCGTATGGCCACCTCCAAAGCCTACCGCCACCTGGGTCTGAAGCCGCTCAAGCCCGATCCCGCGCGGTTCGTGGAGCACGACGATGCAGGCTGAGCAGCAGGCCGATGGCCTGCGGTTCAGTTGGCCGACACGCGTGTATTGGGAAGATACCGACGCAGGTGGCGTGGTCTACCACGCGCAGTACGTTGCTTTCCTTGA
>JBDSUI010000027.1:0-10119 GCA_039927795.1 Pseudoxanthomonas sp. | reverse complement strand
CGGTGAGGGATGCGGTGCCCGCAGCACGCGGTGACGCCGCGCATCGATGACCTTGCCCTTGGCCTGCGCATAGGCGCCCCACAGCAGAAACACCAGGTCTTCGCGCTGGCTGGCCAGGGTTTCAATGACATGGTCGGTGAAGCCTTCCCAGCCCTTGCGCTGGTGTGATCCGGGGCAACCCTGTTCCACGGTCAGCACTGAATTGAGCAGCAACACGCCTTGCCGCGCCCACGGCAACAGGCAGCCATGGTCGGGCCGGGCGATGCCCAGGTCGTTAGCGATTTCTTTGAAAATATTATCCAGCGAGGGCGGTACCGCCACCCCTGGCAGCACTGAAAAGCACAGGCCATGGGCCTGTCCGACGCCGTGGTAGGGGTCCTGCCCCAGGATCACCACTTTCACTGCATCGAAAGGCGTGGCCTCGAAGGCGGCGAAGATCTGCGGACCGGGCGGAAAGGTCGCGGCGCCTGCCTGCTGGCGTTGTCGCAGGAATGCGCCCAGCTCGCGCATCTCCGGGCGCTCCAGCCAGTCACCGACCCGCGCCTTCCACGAAGGTTCCAGCCTGATGCGTTGGTCTGCAGTCATGGGCACCACATCGACCGGATCAATGCAGCGAGCGCGGTTGGCCGAAGTCCGATACGCGCAGCTGGAACAATACCTTGGTGATCAGCAGGCGTTCCTCGAT
Organism: Pseudoxanthomonas sp.; assembly: GCA_039927795.1. GTDB lineage: Bacteria > Pseudomonadota > Gammaproteobacteria > Xanthomonadales > Xanthomonadaceae > Pseudoxanthomonas_A. Next base: position 9,434 of record JBDSUI010000027.1, on the reverse strand, counting down.
GGGCTTGAGCACCAGGTCATTGGCGCCGGCCTGCAGCAGGTCGGACTGGTTGTTGCGGTTGTCGTCGCCGGTCATCACCAGGATCGGCAGACGACGCTTGCCGTAGCCAAAATCAATGCGCACGCGCTGGACCACGTCGCGCCCGCTCAGCTCGCCCTTCAAGGTCACATCGGTAAGCACGATGTCGAAGCGATGGACCGAATGACCCAGCGATTCGGCGGTGAGCAACGCAAAAGCGTCTTCGGCGCGGAGCACATGGACCACTTTCAGGTCGTGACGCTCGAGCATGCGCTTGGTGGTTTCGGCCACCACGCGGCTGTCTTCCACATACAGCACGGTGGCGCCCACCACGGGTTCGGGTTGCACATAGCCGCGGATGAAGGCCGCCAGCGCCTCGTGGCCCAGCGACTTGTCGAAGTAGTCGGTGACAAATTCGGTAAAGCGCCGCTCCACCAGGTGCTGCTGCGCGTCGCCGGAGACCACGATTACCGGCACGTAGGCCTGGCCGGCGGCCTCGCGCACCGCACGCGCCACTTCCAGGCCATCGCCATCGGCCAGCGCCAGCGAAGTGGTGACCAGATGCACCGCGCCGGTCTGCAGGCCCGCGCGGGCCTCGGCAACGCTGGCGCAGCCAAGCACTTCCACGCCCGGCAACTCGCGCGTGAGCACGTCGGCAATCATCTTGCGCACCATCTTCGAACCGTCGACGACCATCACCCTGGGAGTGTCGCTGATCAGATGTCGAAGTTCCTGCGAGTGCATAGAAGAGCCTAGGTTTCGGTGGGTCGTGTCTGGCGCAGGAAATGACCGGTAACCAGCCACGCGCCCAGCCAGCCGATCACCGTGGCGGCCAGCACGAAGCCCGCCGCACGCAGGGGATCGAGTCCATTGAGCGCGAAACCGCTACCGTAGCTTTGCGCCAGTGCATGCAATGGCGCGCGCAGAGCATACGCTGCCGCCGACAGCAGGCCCAAGGCCAAGAGCCCGGCCACCAGGCCGTACCAGGCGCCGAGATAGATGAAAGGCCGGCGGATGAAGCCATCGGTGGCACCGAGCAACTGCAGCACGCCGATCTCTTCGCGACGCGACTGGATGTCCAGGCGCACCGTATTGCCTACCACCAGCAAGGCTCCCAGTCCGAACAGCGCCGCCAGCACCCAGGCCAGGCGCTGGCCGAAACCCAGCCAGCCCTGCAGGCGTTGCCGCCAGGCGGCGTCATGCTGCAGCAGGCCGGTTTCCGGCAGACCCTCCAGCAACGTGACCAGGCTCGCATCCTGCTGGCCGGGGGTGATGATCAGCAGGCTGGGCAGCGGGTTTTCTTCCAGCGCGCCGATCGCATCACCCAAGCCGCTGTGCGCGCGGAATTCGGCCAGGCCTTGTTCGGGCGTGCGCAGCTCCACCCTGGCGACATCGCCGCGGCCGCGCAGCTCGGTGGCCAGCGCCTGCGCCCGGGCCTCCCCGATTTCAGGTTTCAGGAACAGGTCGATTTCGCGCGACTGTTCCACGCTGCCGGCGAAGTGGCGCAGGTTGTCCAGCGCCAGGCCCAGGCCCAGCGGCAGCGCCAGCGCAACGGCCATCACCCCGATGGTGAGCATCGTGGTCCACGGTCGGCCCAGCACGCGGCCCAGGCTGGCGACAAAACTGTAGAGGTGCTGATCCAGCCAGATGCCGACCCCCGAACGCGCGCCTGAGCGCTCGGCGTTCGACGCTGCCACCGCCTTGAGGTTGCCGCTGGCGGCCGTCATTCGGCCAGGTCCGCAGGCGAAATGTCATCCATCAGCTTGCCGTGGTCCAGGATCAGCACGCGCTTCTTCATGCGCTTGATCAGCGCCAGGTCGTGGCTGACCACCAGCACGCTGGTGCCACGCTCGGGCATGGAGGCGAACAGCGACATGATTTCGGCGGCCAGGCTGGGATCCAGGTTGCCGGTGGGCTCGTCGGCGACCAGCAGTTTCGGTTCGCTGACGATGGCACGGGCGATGCCAACGCGCTGCTGTTCGCCGGCCGAAAGTTGCGAAGGCAGGGCTTGTTCGCGATGGCCCAGGCCCATGCGGGCCAGCACTTCGCGCACGCGCTTGCCGATGTCGGCGCGCCGGTCGCCACGCAGGATCAGCGGCAGGGCCACGTTCTCGCCCACCGTGCGCTCGGCCAGCAGGCGGTGGTCCTGGTGCACGGCACCCACCTCGCGGCGATGCAGCGGTACGCGCCCGCCGCGCACCTTCAACAGGTTGCGCCCGGCAAACACCACCGCGCCACGGCTGGGGCGTTCACTGAGATGGATGAGTTTGAGCAAGGTGCTCTTGCCGGCGCCGGAATGTCCGGTGACAAACAGCATTTCACCTTGCGCCACTTCGAAACTGACGTCGGCCAGCGCCTCATGGCCGCCGGGATACTGTTTGCTGACGTTTTCGAATTGAAGGACGCTCATGCCGGGATTATGCCTTGTTCGCTTCTCCCTTCGGCACCCGAAGGGAGAAGGAAAAGCATTACGAGCCCGACACCAGTGACTTGATCTTGCGGCCCAGCTTGGTCAGGAACGATGAGTTATCCGCAGTGGCCGGTGCCTTGGGTGCCACTGATGCCTGCGCCGGCGCAGGCACGGCGGTACTCGGAGCGGCAGCGCCATCGACCGGCACGCCGTTACGACGACGACGACGCTTGCGCGGCGGACGGGCGGCGTCGGCATCGGCATGCGGCACGGACGCAGGCATGGACACTGGTGCAGCTGCCACTGGTGCGGCAACTGACGCAGCAGCCACAGACGGTTCGCGCGGCGGACGCGGGGTACGCGGCTTGCCATCGCTGGACGCAGCACCGGAACGCGGACGCGACGGACCACTGCCTGCACCGGAGCCGCTGCGGCCAGCGGAGCTGCTGCCGCTGCGGCCGCCGCCGCCACGACGCTGTTCGTCGGCGATGCGCTGTTCGCGCGCTTCCTTGAAGATGGTGCCAATGCTTTCGTCGGCGTCTTCGTCCACTTCATCGCCCGGCTCGGCGGCCGCACGCGGCGCGCGCGGCACGGCCGTGAGCAGCTCGGCAGTCACGGGTTCGACCGGCAGCTTCTGTTCGATGAAGGCCTCGATGTCGGGCAGGCTCTGGGCATAGATCTCGCAGGCAAAGCTGATCGCGTCGCCTTCGGCGCCCAGGCGCGCGGTGCGGCCAATGCGGTGCACGTAATCTTCGGCATCGAACGGCAGGTCGTAGTTGTACACGTGCGACACACCATCGATATGCAGGCCGCGTGCGGCAACGTCGGTGGCCACCAGGATTTCAAGCTGGCCCTTCTGGAAACGCGCCAGCAAGGACTCGCGCTTTTTCTGCGGCACATCGCCTGACAGTACGCCGACGCGGTAGCCGGCCTTCTCAAGCGAGCGCGCAACGCGTTCGACCCAGGCCTTGGTGTTGACGAAGATCATGGTGCGCGCGCCTTCGCTGCGCGACAGCAGGCCGATCAGCAGCGGGATCTTTTCCTCATTGGCCGGGAAATAGACTTTCTGGCGGACCTTGGCGGCGGTGATGAATTCGGTTTCGACCACGAGCTTCTGCGGCTCGTTCATGTGCTCGTAGGCCAGCTCCAGCACGCGATGGCTCAAGGTGGCCGAGAACAGCAGGGTCTGGCGCGTGGTGCGCTCGGGCATCTTGCGCAGCAGGAAGCGGATGTCCTTGATGAAGCCCAGGTCGAACATGCGGTCAGCTTCGTCAAGGACGCAGATCTCGCAGGCGTGCAGCGACACGACCTTGCTCTGCTTCACGTAGTCGATCAGGCGCCCGGGGGTGGCGATGATCACGTCCACGCCCTGGGTCAGCAGTTCGCGCTGCTTGTCGTAGTCGACCCCGCCATAGACCAGGGCGAAGCGCAGGCCCAGGTCGGCGCCGAACTTCACCGCGTCCTTGTGGATCTGGATGGCCAGTTCGCGGGTCGGCGCCAGGATCAGCGCGCGCGGGTCTTCGGGTTTGCGGTCGGCCAGCGCCGGACGCGTCAGCAAGCGGTTCATCACCGTGACCAGGAAGGCCAGAGTCTTGCCGGTGCCGGTTTGCGCCTGGCCGGCTACGTCGCCGCCCGGCAGTGCGACCGGCAAGGTCATGGCCTGGATCGGTGTGGTGCGCGTGAAGCCAGCGGCTTCCAGCCCGGCGAGGAGTGCCGGATGCAGGTCGAAGGAGGAAAAGGTGATATCGGTTAGCGGCTTGTCGCTCATGCTTTCTTCTTTAGGTCTTGCGCACTCGGCGCGCGGGTCGATGCGCTTGCATCGTCATCACCGGCGTCGCACACTGCGCCCCTGCCGATTTACGCGACTCCCGGGGTAGAACCTGGGTAAACCCTTGATTGGGGTCGCGGAATCCCCAAGTTTACAGCAATGAGACGGCCGGCATATTTCGGCCCAAACCGGCGCCGCCAACGGCGGACCCGCAGGAGACCCCCAAGTGAGCGATAAGGTGACACACGTCGGCGACGCCGATTTCGAAACCGCCGTGCTGCAGTCCGAAGAACCCGTGCTGGTCGATTTCTGGGCCGAATGGTGCGGACCGTGCAAGATGATCGCTCCGGTCCTGGACGAGCTGGCCCAGGCCTATGCAGGCAAGCTGAAGGTGGTCAAGCTGAATGTGGACGAGAACCGCGCCACCGCAATCAAGTATCACGTGCGCAACATTCCGCTGCTGCTGCTGTTCAAGGATGGCCAGGTCCAGGCCACCCAGGTCGGCGCCGTGGGTAAGGGCCAGCTGACCCAGATGATCGAAAAGGGCATCGGCTCGGCCGCTTCCACGGTCTGACCCAACCCGGCAGGCGCGCCCCATGGGCGCGAGCTTTTCAGGCTGGCAAGCGAAACCTCGCGCCCATGGGGCGCACCTGCGACAGCTAGCTGAACGGGTTTTCTGGCGTGGCGCTTGCCGCCGCCGCTTCCCGGTGCTAGTTTCTGACTCATCCGGCGCGGGGTCTGCGCCGCACCCATCTGACCGCACTCATAACGAGAGCCCTTCTTCTCACCCGCCCCGCCCGCATTCGTGGGCGCTCGCCACCTAGCGAGGAATCGCACCTTTGTCTGACAACACCCCTGAAGCCGGCGACGCCGGCGCTCCTGCCGAAAAGCGTGCGCGCAAACCGCGCGTTGCCAAGGCCGCTCCCGCCTCCGAAGCACCTGCGCCTGCCGCTCCGGCTGTGGCCGCCAGTCCAGCTCCGCAGGCCGCCGCCGCGCCACCCGCGCCGCGTACCGAATCTCAGCAGCCTGCCGCCGTAGCCGCGCCGCCCGCTCTTTCGCAGCCGCAATCGCCAGCCCAGGGCGGCGACGCCCAGGACGGCGGCCAGTCTTCGGCCCATCCGCCGGGCATCCCTGCACATGGCACCCCACAAGGTGGCCAGCAGCAGGAAGGCGAAGCGCGCGGCGGCGATCAGAACCGCCAGAACAACAGCGGCGGTGGCAACAGCAACAACCGCCGCGACCGGTTCCGCAATCGTCGTGACCGCGACCAGCAGCAGCCACAGCAGCAGCAACCGCGTGGACGCAATGACGGCCTGCCCGCCGACAACGGCGCCAACGACGTCTTCATTCCGCGTGGCCCAGCGCCGGGCGTGCCAGAAGGCTTCCCGCAGTATTCGCTGAGCGACCTCAAGCGCATGCCAGCGCAGAAGCTGCTCGACATTGCCGATCAGCTCAGCATCCACGAAGGCGTGGCCCGTGCCCGCAAGCAGGACGTCATTTTCGCCTTGCTGAAAGTGCTGACCCGCCATGGCGAGGGCGTCGCTGCTGACGGCGTGCTGGAAATCCTGCCGGACGGCTTCGGATTTCTGCGCGCGGCCGAGGCCAGCTACCTGGCCGGCCCGGACGACACCTATATTTCGCCCAGCCAGATCCGCCGTTTCAACCTGCGCACCGGCGATCATCTCAGTGGCCGCATCCGCTTTCCCAAGGATGGCGAACGGTACTTCGCGTTGTCGGTGGTCGACACCATCAATGGCGAGCCCATCGAAGCCAGCAAGGGCAAGGTCCTGTTCGAGAACCTGACCGCGCTGTTCCCGCGCCGCCGCTTCACCCTGGAGCGCGGCAACGGCTCCAGCGAGGACATTTCCGGCCGGATCATGGATCTGATGGCGCCGCAGGGCAAAGGCCAGCGCGCGCTGATCGTGTCGCCGCCGAAAGCCGGCAAGACCATCCTGATGCAGCAGATCGCCACCGCGATCACCACCAATCATCCCGACGTGCACATGATCGTGCTGCTGATCGATGAGCGTCCCGAAGAAGTCACCGAGATGCAGCGCACGGTGCGCGGCGAAGTGATCAGCTCCACCTTCGACGAACCGGCCGCGCGCCACGTGCAGGTCGCAGAAATGGTGATCGAGCGGGCCAAGCGCCTGGTCGAGCACAAGAAGGACGTGGTGATCCTGCTGGACTCCATCACCCGCCTGGCCCGTGCCTACAACAACGTGGTGCCCAGCTCCGGCAAGGTGCTCAGCGGCGGCGTCGACGCCAATGCACTGCACCGCCCGAAGCGTTTCTTCGGCGCGGCGCGTAACGTGGAAGAAGGCGGCTCGCTGACCATCATTGCCACGGCGCTGGTGGAAACCGGCAGCAAGATGGACGAAGTGATCTACGAAGAGTTCAAGGGCACCGGCAACAGCGAAGTGCATCTGAACCGTCGTATTGCAGAAAAGCGCGTGTACCCGGCCATCGACATCAACCGCTCCGGCACCCGCCGCGAGGATCTGCTGATCGAACCGGAACTGCTGCAGAAGATCTGGATCCTGCGCAAGCTGCTGCACCCGATGGATGAAATCACCGCGATGGAATTCCTGCTGGACAAGATGAAGAACACCAAGTCCAACGACGAGTTCTTCAGTTCGATGCGACGCTGAGTTCCACTGCGATGCCAAACAGAACGCCCCGCAACGCGGGGCGTTTTGCATTGGTGATTGCGCCACGACCCGTCGCGGTCAGAAACCTCGTCCACCCTGGTTGACTGTTGCCGGTGGCGCGGCGGCATTGGCAATGCCAGGGGCGGCCAGCTGACTGCTGGTTTCCACACTCTGGCGCGAGCCCGATGCGACTTCCAGCGAGACCATCGGCGCGGCAGGCGATCTCGGGTCGCCCTGCACGGCGAACACCCTGCTGCCGTCGCGACTCAGGAACAGATGATCGACCCGGCTCAGCCCACCATCGCGCGCCAGCGGCACCAGTGCCGCAGCCAGGTTTCTCTGCTGCTGCGCGTCCAGCCTGTTGGTGCCGTCGCTGTCCTGGAGCTTGCCCAGCAGGTGCTTGTACAACCCGTTCAACGCATGCGCTGCGCTGGTCAGAATGGCCGCGCTGCGCAGCCCTTGCTCGAACGCGCCCGCGACCCGGTTACCGTTGCGATTGGCCGGGTCCGGCACGGAGCCGTGCGGCAGGTAAGCGCCACGCTCGCGATCGCCATCACGGTCACGCACATAACGTTTGACGTCCTTGAGTTCCAAGGCGAGAAACTCCTGCGCCGAGCCCTTTGCGGCCTGCGCCAGTTGCACGGCCTGCGACCGGCTGAGCCGATCCAGGCCGGTGCCGGTGGCCAGCGTATCGACCAGCGAATCCGGGTCGATCTTCTGCTTGAGCACCGCCAGGAAACGCCCGCGCGTCTCCGGGTTTTGTCCCAGACCCTCGAGCACCCGGGTAGCGGTGGACACCGCGTTTCCGGCATCGGTCGGCATGCCCGCGACCTGCCGCATCACGGCCGTGATCGCCTGCCTGGGTTCCATGCCCACGGCGAAGGGAAACCGTTCGCGGAATTCATCCCAGCGCGGCGCCAGCAATGCTTCGCGTGCGTGCTTGATCAACTGGTAGGCGCCCGCGGCAAACGCGACAATCGCGATGCCGACCGGTGCGACGCCGATCAGCGCACCGACCAGTCCTGCATTGCGCGCGCCCATCAGCGACGCGACGCCACCTGCGTTACCGGCCAGAGTGAAGCCACCATTGAGCAGGTCGAAAGCCGCGTCCACGCGCTGGTCGGTATTCAGTGCCTTGCCGGTGAGCGGGTCGCGCCCGTTGAATACGCGGTCCGCGTTCTGGCCCAGGTACCGGGCATCATGGGCAACGTCCTTGATCGCGCTGTAGCGTTCGAGGATCTTCGCCGCTTCGCGTTCGCGGCCGCTGCGGGTGGCGAACTCGAGTATCGCCGCCATCGCCACCGCATCCAGTGGCTTGCCGTCGCGATGGGCGACGTTGCCGGTCTGGATCGCGGCCTGGACTGCGTCCAGCGTTTCCAGCAACTCGTGTTGGCCGTCCTTGCGCGCCAGCCCCTTGAGCTCGGTCAGCGCGGCATCGACCGGGCCCGCAGGCTGCGCGTCGCGCTGCGCCGACCACTGCGTGGCGTAGGCAACCAAAGACGACTGCAACTCCGCTGACATGTCCACGGCGAAGCCATGGAAGGGAGGTGATACGAGGCCATCGGCGCGGCTCTCGCCCGGATGCAGTTTCCAGGCTGGCGCGGTGCCGGCGAGCGCGCGGTCGGTGTGGCCGACCGAGGCGATAGTGGCCTGCAGGGTGTCTTCGTCCACGACCAAGCCATTGCGTTGCAGCGCATCGGCCACCACGGCACGCAGCACGGTATCGCGCGACCACTCGTCGTCGGCAGGCAGCAAACTGGTGTAAGACTGCGGCGGGTGCTGCAAGCCGTCTTGTCCGGCATAGCATCGTGGGGTACTGGTAGTTTCGGCCGGATTCGCGTTTGCGTCGCGGCTGGATTCGACTGCTGCGTCCATATGCACGTACTCCTTGTCGAGAGAGGGCAACTCCTGTTGCCTTGGCCGGAGGAGGTCAGCCCGCCGACCGGCGAATCATGCCCCTAAAGCAAAACGGGAGCAAACCGGGATGCCGCTTCCGCTGCGCGTGCCTGCGCAGCACCGCTCACCGACAGGAGCAGGACGGTCTTGGATAGCTGTGGGAGCATGGGAATACACGTTTTGGTCCCGTGTCAGTTTCGGCCACGGACGCGCGCCCTTCCTCCAGTGAATCCGAAGAGAATCCAGAACGGTTTTCAAGCAACCAGGAAATGGATTGGCAGGGGCCGCGAACACAGGCCTTCCATTTTCTGTAAGCCTCCTGCACGGCATTGCCCTGCGCATTGATCGCCCCGCCCTTTGCATTTGTCATCTCGAACGTCACCGGCGCCCCCGCGGGCCAGAGCGGGGTCCACGTACGGTCCCTTCGTGGGCACGACAAAGGTCCATTCTTTGACCGCCTCCAGCGCTGCGCCGGACAGTGCCGCGCGCCCGGACTACATGACGTGCTCCTTGGCCAGCACGCAGGTTCATTCTTTCGACCACCACGTCCTGGACCTTGCCGTTGCGTCCTACCCTCACCAGCACTTAGACCGTGCCTGCAACGCCGTTGGCGCGCATGGAGTCTTGCCGACTGCGCTTGCCCATGCCGGCAGCAAAGCGATCCCCAGGGCGACTATCCAGGGCTTTCCCA
>JBDSUI010000026.1:0-3240 GCA_039927795.1 Pseudoxanthomonas sp. | reverse complement strand
TCCTCGCTCCCTATCCAAAGCGTCCGGTTATGTAATCTTCGGTCTGCTGCTTTTTCGGGCTGGAGAAGATAGTGGAAGTGACGTCGTGCTCGATCAGGTCGCCCAGATACATGAAGGCCGTGTAGTCGGAGACACGTGCGGCCTGCTGCATGTTGTGGGTGACGATGGCGATGGTGTAGTCCTTCTTCAACTCCTCGATCAGCTGCTCGATCCGGCTGGTTGAGATTGGATCCAGGGCCGAGGTAGGCTCGTCCAGCAGCAGCACTTCAGGCTTCAACGCCACGGCACGGGCGATGCACAGCCTTTGTTGCTGGCCCCCGGAAAGACCCAGCGCGCTCTGGCCCAGCTTGTCCTTCACTTCGCCCCACAACGCCGCCTGGTTGAGCGCCTGCTCGACGCGGTCGTTCATGTCGGCTTTGCTGATTTTCTCATGGTGGCGAATGGCATAAGCCACGTTCTCGTAGATGGTCATCGGGAACGGCACCGGCTTCTGGAAGACCATGCCGACCTTGCTGCGCAAACGGTTCATTGGATATTTCGGTGACAGGATGTTCTCGCCATCCAGGTTCACTTCTCCGGTGGCAGTCATCTTCGGGTACAGCGCATAGATGCGGTTGAAGATGCGCAGCAGCGTGGATTTGCCGCAACCCGATGGGCCTATCAGCGCGGTGACGCGCTTCTCGGGGATTTCCAGGTTGATGGACGTCAATGCCTGGAATTTGTCGTAGTAGAAGTCCAGCCCCTTGGCTGCCAATTTGACCGGCGCTGGCGCGATTGCGCCACGTTCGCTGGTCACCGTGGTAATACGCCGGGGGGAATCCAGCTGGATTGAATCGTTGCGTTGAACGTCGTTCATGGCCGGGTCCGAAGAAAAGTTAGTCATTGGAGATCCTGTTGCGCAGCAGGACGCCGCGCGCAGTCAAGCTGACCAGCAGCACGAATACGGTCAGTACCAGCGCGCCGGCCCACGCCAGCGTCTGCCAGGATTCGTAGGGGCTGCCGGCGAACTGGTTCATCACCACCGGCACGCTGGCCATCGGCTGCATGACGTTGGCGTTCCAGTACTGGCTGCCGAAGGCGGTGAAAAGCAGCGGGGCGGTCTCGCCGCTGATCCGCGCCAGGGCGAGCAATATGCCAGTGACAATGCCGGCCGAAGCACTGCGGTACAGCACCTGCACAATGACCTTCCACTGCGGAACACCCAATGACAGCGCGGCCTCGCGCATCTGCGTCGGTACCAGACGCAGCATTTCGTCGGTGGTGCGCACGACCACCGGCAGTACGATGAAAGCCAGCGCCAGCGCGCCAGCCAGGGCAGAGAAGCCGCCCCCGAACTGCATGATGAAAAGCGTGTACACGAACAGGCCAAGCACGATTGACGGCGCTGACAGCAGGATGTCGTTGACAAAGCGCACCACGGTTCCCGCCTTGCGTGCATTGCCGTATTCGGCCAGCCAGGTGCCGGCCAGCACGCCCAAGGGCGTGCCGATGAGTATCGCCAATGCGCACATCACCGCACTGCCGAAGAAGGCGTTGGCCAAGCCACCTTCCTGCATCGGCGGCGGCGTCATCTGGGTGAACAGTTGCCAGTTGATGCCGGCGATGCCCTTGGCCACCAGTGTCCACAGGATCCAGCCCAGGAAGAACAGGCCAAACAGGGCGGTGGCGCAGGCGAGCGCCAGGGCAACCACGTTGACGATCGAACGACGGCGGTACAGCCCGGCGGCGGAAGTTTGCGCGGACATCAGTTGCCCTCCTTGCGCGACAGCTGCATCAGCATGTAGCGGGCGATTGCCAGCACGATGAAGGTCACGATGAACAGCACAAAGCCCAGCAGCAACAGGGCCGAGCGGTATGTCTCGGTGGCTTCACCGAAGTCGTTGGCGATCAGCGCGGCGATGGTGGTGCCGGGTTCCAGCAGCGACGGCGACAGGCGCACGGTATTGCCGATCACGAAAGCCACCGCCATGGTCTCGCCCAGCGCGCGGCCCAGGCCCAGGAAGATGCCACCGATCACCGCGCTGCGCGTGTAGGGCAGCACGATGTCCCAGCTGACTTCCCACTTGGTCGAACCCAGTGCGTAGGCCGACTCCTTCAGCCGCTGCGGCACAGTGAGGAAGACTTCGCGCATTACCGAGCTGATAAAGGGGATCACCATGATTGCCAGCACGAAGCCGGCCGTCAGCATGCCGATGCCCAGTGGTGGGCCGCGGAAGAACACGCCGAGGTAGGGAATGCTGCCAATGTGGTCATTGAGCCAGGGCGTGCCGTATTCGGTCATCACCGGTACCAGGACGAACAGGCCCCACATGCCGTAGATGATCGATGGAATGCCAGCCAGCAGTTCAATGGCAGTGCCGACCGGGCCGCGCAGCCAGCGCGGCGCCACATCGGTCAGGAAGAAAGCAATACCGAAGCTCACCGGCACCGCGATCAGCATCGCGATCACTGCAGTGACAATAGTGCCGTAGATCGGGGCCAGGGCGCCGTACTTGTTCTCGACCGGGTTCCATTCCGACGAATAGAAAAAGCTCAGGCCCTGGGTCTGCAGGACTTCGCGGCCGCCCCACAGCATGGACAGCGCGGCGGTAGCCAGCGCCACCAGTACGAAGGCCACCGTGGCGGTCAATAGCCAGCGGAACAGCCGGTCGTTGCGCGCGTCGGCAAGGTCGCGTTTGCTGTGGGGGACGACGTCAGCGGTGATGGTGTTCATTGATTCCCGGACTGCGTGGCTGGGATGTTGCGGGTTTCATCGCGATTGGATACCAGCTTGTGTTCATCCCCGCGAAGGCGTGCAACCAGTGATTCCCGCTGGGGATAAGCAGAAAACTGCAAGGTCAGGTTCACGCGGTGCTTGTCTTCGCGGGCATGAAGCGGCTGATGTTCCACTGGGTTTACCTGGACGACCCGCCCTGGAATTCGCTGGCCCAGTACGCCTCTATCTGCGTCACCAGCTCAGCCGGAAGCGGCACGTAGTGCAGCGCGTTGGCCTGCGCCTTGCCGTTCTCGAAGGCCCACTTGAAAAACGCAAGGGTATCGGCGCTGCGCTTGCCGTCCTTCGGCTGTTTGTGCATCAGCATGAAGTTGGTGGCGGTGATCGGCCACGCATTGGTGCCCGGTGCGTTGGTGATTACCAGGTTGAAGTCCCGGGCATTGGCCCAGTCTGCGCTCGCTGCGGCAGCGGCGAAGGTTTCTGCATTCGGTTGCACGAAATTGCCCGCGGCGTTCTGCAGCGAGGCG
>JBDSUI010000025.1:0-7168 GCA_039927795.1 Pseudoxanthomonas sp. | reverse complement strand
TAGTGACTACATGCCCGTTGTGAAAACCCAGCTTCGCGCCTTGATTGCCGCACACATCGAAGGGGCCCTTGACGCCCTGCGTGCCGCCGGCACCCTGCCCGCCGACCTGCCCAGCCCGGACTTCGTGATCGAACGCCCGAAAGAGCGCGCGCATGGCGATTTCTCCAGCAACGCCGCAATGCTGCTGGCCAAGCCCGCGCGCAGCAACCCGCGCGCACTGGCGCAGCAACTGGCCGACGCGTTGCCGGCATCGACCGCAATTGAAAAGGTCGAAATCGCCGGCCCCGGCTTCATCAATTTCCACCTGACGCCGGCCGCATGGCAGCAGCAGGTGCGCGACGTGCTGGACGCAGGCGATGGCTATGGCCACAACGCGTCGGCTGGTGGCCAGACCGTGGGCGTGGAGTACGTCTCGGCCAATCCGACCGGTCCGCTGCATGTCGGCCACGGCCGCGCCGCGGTGATCGGCGACTGCATAGCGCGGGTGATGGCCGCCAACGGCTGGAACGTGAAGCGCGAGTTCTATTACAACGATGCCGGCGTGCAGATCGAAAACCTGGCCAAATCCACCCAGGCGCGCGCCAAGGGCCTCAGGCCCGGCGATGCCGACTGGCCGGCGGAGGCCTACAACGGCGATTACATCGGCGATGTGGCTGCGGCTTACCTGCGCGGCGAAAGTGTCGAGGTCGATGGCCACACGATCATCGGCAAGGGTGACGCCGACGACATCGACGCCATCCGTGCGTTCAGCGTGGCGTGGCTGCGCCGCGAACAAAACGAAGACCTCGCCGCGTATGGCGTGAGCTTCGACCGCTATTTCCTGGAATCGTCGCTGTACACCGACGGCAAGGTCGAGGAGACCGTGCGCGAGCTGATCGCCAACGGCCATACCTACGAGGAAGGCGGCGCGCTGTGGCTACGCACCACCGATTTCGGCGATGACAAGGACCGCGTGATGCGCAAGTCCGACGGCAATTACACGTATTTCGTGCCGGACGTCGCCTATCACCTGAGCAAGTGGCAGCGTGGCTATACCCGCGCGGTGACCGAACTCGGCGCGGACCACCACGGCTCGCTGGCGCGAGTGAAGGCCGGCCTGCAGGCGCTGGATTGCGGCATCCCCGCTGGCTATCCGGATTACGTGCTGCACCAGATGGTCACAGTGATGCGCGGCGGCGAGGAAGTGAAGCTGTCCAAGCGTGCCGGCAGCTACCTGACCCTGCGCGACCTGATCGAGGAAGCCGGCCGCGATGCCACGCGCTGGTTCCTGATCGCGCGCAAGCCCGATTCCCAGCTGACCTTCGATATCGACCTGGCCCGCCAGCAAAGCAACGACAACCCGGTGTTCTACGTGCAGTACGCACATGCGCGCGTGTGCAGCCTGCTGCGCCAGGCAGTGGAAAAAGGCTACGCCTACGACCAGGGCAACGGGCTTGCACAGCTTGCCGCCCTGGAAGACGACACCTCGCTGCTGCTGATGGTGGAACTGTCGCGTTTCCCGGAAGTGGTGGAGAACGCCGGACAGCTGCTGGAGCCGCACCTCATCGCGCAATACCTGCGTGAACTGGCCTATGCTTTCCACACTTGGTACCACGCCACGCCGGTATTGGTGGAAGACACCAAGGTGCGCGACGCACGCCTGGCCCTGGCGTGCGCGGCGCGGCAGGTGTTGGCCAATGGACTGGCTTTGCTGGGCGTCAGCGCCCCTGAAAAAATGTAGTCGGAAAGTTTTTATCTGGAGAACGGTGGGATGGCGGCACGACGCAACAAGACCCAGGCACGACGCAATTCGGGCAACGGTACGCCCGGCTGGGTATGGCTGATCGCAGGACTGGTGCTGGGCGCTGCCGCGTTCTTCATCGTGCCCGGCCTGCTCAAGAAAGACGGCGACGGCTTCTTCCGGCCGCAACCCAACCCCGACGCCCGGCCGGCGCAGGTGGCCGATGCTGACGCCAATGTCGACGCCGTCACTGCGGAAACGTCCACTGCCACTTCCCAGCCTGATGCCCCCGCCGAGGCGCCGAAGGAAACCCAGTACGACTTCTACACCCTGCTGCCCGGCAAGGAAGTACAGATGTCCGACGCCGAACTGGCGGCCAGTGCCCGCGAGGAACAGACGCGCGAGGCGCGTGCACAGAAGCTCGCCGCCGACGCAGCGGCCAAGGTGACTGCGGCCGGCCAGCCGATACCCGTATCGGAAACCCCGGTAGCCGCCGCCAGCACGAGCGCAGCCACAACCACCGCCACCGCGCCGGCCACCACGGAGGTGGCCAGCAAGCCCGCTGCCGCCGCGGCTGCTGTCAGCACAGGTGATGCGCGCTATATCCTGCAGGCCGGCGCGTTTGGTGCTTCCGGCGATGCCGAATCGACCAAGGCCAAGATCGCCATGCTGGGACTGTCGGCGCGTGTGGAATCGGCGCAGATCCGCGGCAAGACCGTCTACCGCGTGCGCATGGGGCCCTACGGCAGCGCCAGTGAACTGGCCGAAGCCAAGCAGAAGCTTTCCACTGGTGGTCTGCCGGCCATGGCAATCAAGGCCCAATGAAGCCGCTTTCGCCGCTGGGCCGGGTGCTGGTCGCGTCGGCGGCGGCAATCACGGTGATGTGGCTGCTCGGCTTCCTGGGCAATCTTGCGGCAGGTCCCAACGGCATGTTGTCGGCCTCGACGGACAGCCGCACCAATCCACTCAGTCTGCTGGTCACCGCCATTGCCATGTGCGTGGGCGGCAGCATCGCCGGCAAGCCCTTTATCGGTGCTGCCCTGGCCCTGATGTGCGTGCTGTGGCTGGCCATCGTGGTGGTCCTGTTGCAGCTTGCCGAACCAGTGGCTCCCAGCCCGCTTGCCCGAATTCTCTCCTACAACGGCATGCAGATCCTGCTTTCGATGCTGGCCGCCTGCACCGGTGCGGCCGTGGGTGCATGGCTGCGCATGCGGCGCGCCGCAATGCGTTCCTCCTGACAGCAGAGGGCTGCCACAGATGATTGGCTTTGGTGCAGCCCAGGGAAAACTCTTCGCCATGCTGGTCGTGGTCTGGGCCTGCAGCGAGCTGTGGCTGGCCTGGACCCACCGCTCAGGCGACCGCTCGCGGAGCCGCGATGCCGGCACCCTGCGGCTGCTGCTGGCCACCATCTATGTGTGTATCGGCGTCGCGGTGTGGCTGTCGACACAAGTACCCGGCCAGCCTGACACTCCGGCAGTCCGGCTGGCCATGCACTGGACCGGACTGCTGCTGATGGCGACCGGACTGGCGTTGCGCTTCTGGGCGATCCGCGTGCTGGCGCGTTTTTTTACGGTCGACGTGCATATCCAGCAAGGCCATGAACTGATCCGGCGCGGGCCGTATCGCTGGATTCGCCACCCGTCCTACACCGGATCCTTGATGACCTTCCTGGGTTTCGGGCTGGCCCTGGGCAATAGGTGGTCGCTGCTGGTGGTCATGGTGCCGGTGACGCTGGCTTTCCTGTGGCGTATTCGCGTGGAGGAACGCGTGCTGGCCGACGCCTTCCCCACGCAATATCCCGACTATGCACGCCAGACCAGGCGCCTTATTCCTTTTGTCTGGTGATGGCGGCGCAGGACGGTCGCCGTGTGCAAGGCGATTAAAATTGATCCGGACCCTTTCCCACACTCGGCAGACCCCATGACCCAGACCGTCCTCATCACCGGTGCCAGCTCCGGCTTCGGTGCCGCCGCCGTCAAACGATTCGCCCATGCCGGCTGGCGCGTCATTGCCACCGGGCGCCGTGCCGAACGCCTGCAAGCACTGGCCGACGAACATGGCGCCGATCTGGTGCATGCCGCCGTGTTCGACATGCGCGACGAGGCCGCACTGGAAGCGTCCCTGGCTGCCCTGCCTGAGGCCTTCCGTGATATCGACGTGCTCATCAACAATGCCGGCCTGGCCCTGGGTACCGCGCCGGCGCAGCAAGCCAGTCTGCAGGACTGGCGCACCATGATCGATACCAATATCACCGCGCTGGTGACCCTGACCCATCGCCTGTTGCCCGCGTTGATCGCGCGAAAGGGCGTGATCATCAACATGAGCTCGGTCGCGGCCAGCTATCCCTACCCGGGTGGCAACACCTACGGCGGCACCAAGGCCTTTGTGAAGCAGTTCTCGCTGGGCTTGCGCTCGGACCTGCACGGAACCGGCGTACGCGTGACCTCGATCGAGCCGGGCATGGCCGAAACCGAGTTCACCTTGGTCCGCACCCATGGCGACCAGGCTGCCTCGGACCGCATGTATGGCGATGCCACACCGATGACCGCCGACGACATCGCCGAACAGTTGTTCTACATCGCCACCCTACCGCCGCACCTCAACATCAACCGGTTGGAAATCATGCCGGTGACGCAGTCGTTTTCGGCCTTCCAGGTGGACCGAAAGTAAGCTTCGTCACCTTCCCCGGATGAGAAGGTGGCGCTAGGCCAATGGTTCGTCGGAAAGATAGGTGTAGCCGGTCAACCCCGCTTCCAATGCCTCGGCAAGCAGCTTGGCTTCGGCCGCCGGCAACCCGGCTTGCGCCACGCGCTGGGCATACGTCGCGCGCAGGTCGCTGAGCGCATAACCCACGTAATCCAGCATCACGTCGTTGGTATCGCCACTGCGTTGCTGGCTGATATTGAAGCCGGCCCCGTCGCGTTTGACCTCTACCGTGTCGGTATCGCCAAACAGGTTGTGGATGTCGCCCAGGATCTCCTGGTAGGCGCCCACCAGGAAAAACCCGAGGCGATAGCTTTCGCCATGGTTCAAGCCATGCAGCGGCAGGGAGGAATCCAGACCCTCGTTTTCCACATAGGTCTTGACCATGCCGTCCGAGTCGCAGGTCATGTCACAGACCACGCCACGCCGTAGCGGCGCTTCGTCCAAGCGCTCGATCGGCAGGATCGGAAACACCTGGTCGATGGCCCACACGTCGGGAATGGATTCGAACACGCTGAAATTGACGAAATACTTGTCGACCAGGCGCTCGTTCAATTCGTCCAGCAGGTCGCGGTGGTTGCGCTCGTCGCTGCTCAGGCGTGCGCGCACGGCATGGGCGATGGCATAGAACAGGTCGTCGATGCGCGCACGGTGGGTGAGGTCGATCTGGCCCAGCGCGTACAGCGACAGGCCTTCGCTGTGGTGATGCTGGGCATCGTGAAACAGCTCGACCGCCGGACGCGAATCCAGTTCGTCGTGGATTTCGCGCAGGTGGCGGATCACGGCCGGCTCGTCGGCATGCGCCGGCGGCACCCGGCCTTCCGGCGCCTGCTCCACTTCGGACACATTGGCAATCAGCACCGCGTGGTGGGCGGTCATGGCACGCCCGCATTCGGTGACGATGCGCGGCGGCGTGAGCTGGTGCTGCTCGCAGGCTTCGGCCAGTGGCTGCACGATATTGGAGGCGTACTGGTTCAGGCCGTAGTTGATGGAGCAATAGCTGCGCGAACGCGTGCCCTCGTAATCAATCCCCAGCCCACCGCCGACATCGACGTGGCTGATTTTGGCGCCCAGCTTGGACAGTTCGACGAAATAACGCGTGGCCTCGCGCATGCCGTTGGCAATGTCGCGCACGTTGGAGATCTGCGAACCCATGTGGAAATGCAGCAGGGTCAGCGAATCCTGCAGCTCGTGCTCGCGCAACTGCTTCCACAGGTCCAGCACCTGGCGCGGGCTGAGCCCGAACTTGGCCTTGTCGCCGCCGCTGTTCTGCCATTTGCCCGCACCCAGCGAGGCCAGGCGCATGCGCACGCCCAGACCCGGCTTCACGCCCAGCGCCTTGGCTTCTTCAATGACCAGAGCCAGCTCCGACGGTTTTTCGATGACGATAAAGGTCTGCAGACCCAGCTTGCGGCCAATCAGGGCCAGGCGGATATATTCGCGATCCTTGTAGCCGTTGCAGACAATCAGCCCGCCCGGCCGCGACAGCGCCAACACGGCCATCAGCTCGGGCTTGCTGCCTGCTTCCAGCCCAAAACCTTCGCCATGGTGCGAGGCCAGCGTACCGGCCACGCCGCGGTGCTGGTTGACCTTGATCGGGTACACGGCCGTGTAGCCGCCGGTGTACTCCCATTCCTGCATGGCCTGGCCAAATGCGGACTGCAGCTTGCCCAGGCGGTCGCCGAGGATGTCCGGGAACCGCACCAGCAACGGCATGCGTGCGCCATTGGCGCGCGCCGTGTCGACCACTTCCGGCAACGAGATCGAAGGCCCGGCCGCGCCCTGCGGACTGACCACCACGTGGCCTGCCGCGTCCACGTCAAAATACCCTTCGGCCCAATGCGGGATGGAATAGGTCTTGCGGGCTTGGTCTAGGGACCAGGTGGTCATGGGCGTGGATCCGGCTTGAAGTTGGCAATGGCGCGCATTCTAACGTCCTGCGTCACAGGGGTTCGTTACAATCCGCGGCCTCGGCCAACCGCTTCTGCTGCCAGCAGAAGATGCCCGCAGGGTAGATGATTACGTGATTTCACTTGACGGAGACTTTCCGTGGGGTGGAGTTCACTGGCCCACCAACACCTTCGGCATCTTCCCGGCAGCACTTCCGAACCTCAACAGGAAAACCGCATGACGACCCAAGACACCTGGTACATCGAACACTTCCAGCCCACCGGCTCGGCGATCGGCTTCCGCACCACCGGCAAGCTGGACGAAGTGCAGTCGCCCTTCCAGAAGATCGAGATCTATGCCACCACCGACTGGGGCAATCTGATGCTGATCGATGGCGCGGTGATGCTGACCACGCGCGACAACTTCTTCTACCACGAGATGATTTCGCACCCGGCGCTGTACACCCACGCCGATCCAAAGCGTGTGGTGATCATTGGCGGCGGCGATTGCGGCACCCTGCGCGAGGTGCTCAAGCACCAGGGCGTGCAGCGCGTCACCCAATGCGACATCGACGAGCAGGTCACGCGCATGTCGGAGAAATATTTCCCTGAGCTGTGCGAAAGCAACGGCGACCCGCGCGCCGAACTGCTGTTCGATGACGGCGTGGCCTACATGGCCAACTGCCCGGCCGGCAGCGTCGACGTGGTCATCGTGGACTCCACCGATCCGGTGGGTCCAGCCGAGGGTCTGTTCAACAAGGCGTTCTATGACAGCTGTTTCCGCGCGCTGAAGGACGATGGCATCCTGGTGCAGCAGTCCGAGTCGCCACTGGCATTGCTGGAACTGATCAAGGAG
>JBDSUI010000024.1:0-14178 GCA_039927795.1 Pseudoxanthomonas sp. | reverse complement strand
CGTCATTTTGGTGGGCCCACCAGGACTCGAACCTGGAACCAAAGGATTATGAGTCCTCTGCTCTAACCATTGAGCTATGGGCCCGCGGTGTCAATTGTAGCTGGCCGCATCGCGTACGTGCGCGACGACGTGGGCGTTCGGATTATTGGGATTGTCTGGCTAGTGCGAAGTGTGCGGTTGCGCGCGCAGTTGCGAGGCGCGCTGCAGGATGGGGGGCACATGGGTCTCTTCGGGAATGCTCAGCAGCTTTTGCCTGCGCAGCCACTGGCCTGGCATGCGCGCGGAGGTCAGGGCCACCAGGGGAATGGCAAGCACCAGCCCCAGCGTCACCGGTGCCATCCAGGCAGCCAGGGCGGGTGAAGCAAGCATGGCCAGCACGCCAATGAACATACCGAACAGCGTGAGGCCGCCATAGCTGCGAAGCAGAGCAGATAGAGGCAGGCTGCCATCGTCGCGGCGCTGCGATTCCCAGCCCGAATCGCGCCCGGCCAGCACCTCGGCTACGCCGCGTGACTGCACGTACATCACGATGGGCGCCATCAGTGCCGCCAGCACGCTTTCGATGAGGATGCTGACCAGTGCGCGCAGGGCTCCACCGCAACCACGCCGTTCCACCGGATCGAGCAACAGCGCCAGGTAACCCAGCAGCTTGGGTGCGAACAGCGCGCCCATGCTGGCCACGAACAGCCAGAGGATCCGCTGTGGATCCAGCGACTTCCAGTAAGCGACGGGGGAGAACGCGTTGGCCGCGCCCTGCAGGTCCAGGGTTGCATGTTCCAATGGGATCGCAAGGCCCACCAGCATCAGCATTGCCCACATAGGCGCGGTGAAGTAATGGCCGATGCCGATCAGGAAATGCCAGCGACTGACCCAGTGCAGGCCGCGCGCGCGCAGCACGGCGGCGTGCTGCAGATTGCCTTGGCACCAGCGGCGATCGCGCACCAGCAGATCGGTCAGCGAAGGGGGGCCTTCCTCATAGCTGCCGCGCAATGCGGGCACCATGTGCAGCGCCCAGCCACCGCGTCGCATCAGCGCAGCCTCGACAAAATCATGGCTGAGCACGTGGCCGCCAAAAGGCTTGTCCCCGGGCAGCTCTGGCAGCCCGGCCTGCGCCGCAAAAGCCCGGGTGCGAATGATGGCGTTGTGGCCCCAGTAGTTGCTCTCGGCGCCGTGCCACCAGGCCACCCCATGCGCGATCACCGGCCCGTACACGCGACCTGAAAACTGCTGCATGCGTGCGAACAGGCTGGTGCCGTTGACGATACACGGCAGCGACTGGATCAGGCCAACATCGTCGTGCTGCTCAAGCGCGGCGGCCAGACGCACGATGGTATCGCCGGTCATCAGACTGTCTGCGTCCAGGATCAGCATGGCCGGATAGGCAGCGCCGAAGCGCCGCACCCATTCGGCGATGTTGCCCGCCTTGCGCTCCACATTGTCGGCGCGACGTCGATAGAAGACGCGTGCCTGCCCACCGGTGCGCGTGACCAGCGCATGAAATTCAGCGAGCTCCTGCCCGGCAATTTCCGCGCGCGTGGTATCGCTGAGAATGAAAAAATCAAAGTGGTCGAGGCGGCCGGTGTCGCGCACTGATTCGTAGATGGCCTGCAGCCCGCACAGCAGCCGGTGCGGGTCCTCGTTGTAGGTGGGCATGAGCAGCGCGGTACGCAGTGACAGCGACGGCAGCGGCGCGTGTGGGTCGATGCCGAGCTTGGCAGAGCGACCTGCCAGCATCAGCACGAAGCCGGCCACCGCGCCCAGAAAGGATTGCGCAATCCATGCGAACAGGAAGACGAACAGCAACAGCAACACGCCCTCCAGCACGCCCAGGCCATCGACGCGCAGCACGCGCCACATTTGCCAGGCTGCCAACGCGGTCAACGCAGCAGTGCCGCCCAACATGTAGAGCCGCCGCCAGGCCATGCCACGCGGCGCGCTGGGTAGCGTGCTTGGATCCAGGCGGCCGGTGGCCAGCGATTGCACCGGCATGGGCAGCGGCGCGTCAACCGGCAACGATTCGCAGGCCGCCGATAGCGC
This sequence comes from Pseudoxanthomonas sp., assembly GCA_039927795.1. Lineage (GTDB taxonomy): Bacteria > Pseudomonadota > Gammaproteobacteria > Xanthomonadales > Xanthomonadaceae > Pseudoxanthomonas_A. The sequence goes on along the minus strand of JBDSUI010000024.1, from coordinate 12,141 downwards.
GGTCACGGGCCTTACGCTGTCCAACGGTACAACCAGGTTTCAGACAATGGCCGCGCATCACGCAGCAGTCGCGCATGCAGTTCAACCGCCTGCGAGCCGGCTGGATCCAATTCAAACGAGATGCGCCAGCCGCCAGTGGCTTCCACCGGGTGCGCCACCGCGTTGGACACCTTGCCGGTGCTGGACCACACATCAGGGGCGATGTCCGTGGACTGTTCCAGACCCGTCAAGGCGTCACCGGCGAAATCAATGATCACCCGACGGCGACCTTTTCCAGCGGCACCAATCATGGTGTTGCTGACCGTGGCCAGCTCGGGTTTCCAACTGTGCTGGTTGCACCAGTGCAGCCGGTAGTCGAAGCGATGCTCACGCCCGGCGGCCAGCGGTGCAGCAGGCTTCCAGAACGCGACGATGTTGTCGTGGTATTCGTCTGCGGTGGGAAGTTCGACCAGATGCACGGCACCCTGGCCCCAGTCACCGATCGGTTCCACCCACGCGCTGGGTCGCCGCTCGTAATGCGCTTCACTGTCGGCATAGCTGGAGAACTGGCGCTGGCGCTGCATCAAGCCAAACGCACGCGGTGACCTGTCTTCGAATCCGCTGTCCTGGACCAGCGCCGGATTGTGCAGTGGCCGCCAGATCTGTTCGCCGCTACCGGTCCACAGCGCCAGGCCTTCGGAATCGTGCACAGCGGGGCGGTAGTCATCAACGCCGACCCGATCGCTTGCGCCGAACTGGTACATGCTGGTCAGCGGCGCAATGCCGGCGTGGTGCAGCTCCACGCGCGGATACAGGCGCGACTGCACGTCAAACAACGTCTCGATACCCGGGCGGATCGCGAACCGGAACGCGCCGGCCACGCTCGGACTGTCCAGCAGGGCGTGGACAATGACGGTGTCTGCGCCGGGCGCGGGTCGTTCCATCCAAAAGCTGCGAAATACCGGAAATTCCTCACCTGCGGCCTGCACCGTGTTCAAGGCCAGGCCGCGTGCCGAAAGACCGTAGACCTGACCCTTGGCGACGGCGCGGAAGTAACTCGCGCCCAGGAACGCGGCAATTTCGTCAAAGTAGTCGGCGCGGTTGATCGGGGCATGCAGGCGCAGGCCGGCGAAGCCGAGTTCACGCTGGTTGCGGGCGCGCCTGGTCGCGTTGCGCAAATTAAAAAGGTCGGGCGAATAGTCCACGGCGGTAGCGCGCCCGCCAGCCACGGTGTACAGCTGCACACGATGCTTGAACAAGAAGCCGCGATGAAACAGCTGCGCCTGGAACGGCAGGCCCTCGCGCCGCCACAGGGCGTGTGCGGGATTGAAGCGCAGGTCGCGGTATTCGTCATAGCCAATGGCCGACAGCCACGGCGGTAGATCAGTGGAAGGCGGCACGTACGGGGCGGCAGCCAGGGTGCGGGCCAGCGCCGGAACCGTGTCCGCATCAAAACCGCTGTCGGCGACCAGAGTCTGCGGCGAACCCAGACTGACGCCGGCCCAGGTGGCCAGGGGCAGCGCCAAGCCGCCCAGCAAAACATCTCTTCTGCGCACCGTCATACCTCACATCGTGACCGGGGGAAGTCGCCACCATTGTAGGGCGGGCACGTTGGCTGCGGAATCCGCACTGCGCCACACGCGGCGGCGTAGAAAATCGACAAGCCGGAAATGCGAAAGCCCCGCGTGTGGCGGGGCTTTCGGTTGCTGCTACCAGTAATCGCTGGCTGCCGCGCTACTTACTCGATGTCGAGGAAGCTGCGCAGCTGTTCGGAACGGCTGGGATGACGCAGCTTGCGCAATGCCTTGGCTTCTATCTGGCGAATGCGCTCGCGGGTGACATCGAACTGCTTGCCGACTTCCTCAAGGGTGTGGTCGGTATTCATGTCGATGCCGAAGCGCATGCGCAACACCTTGGCTTCGCGCGGGGTCAGGCCCGAGAGCACGTCACGCACGGTTTCCGACAGGTTGATGTTGACTGTGTTTTCGACCGGGGACTCCACGTTGGTGTCCTCGATGAAATCGCCCAGGTGCGAATCCTCGTCGTCGCCAATAGGCGTCTCCATGGAGATCGGTTCCTTCGCGATCTTCATCACCTTGCGGATCTTGTCCTCGGGCATGTCCATTTCCTTGGCCAGCTCTTCCGGCGTGGCCTCGCGGCCATACTGCTGGAGCATCTGGCGGGAAATGCGGTTCAACTTGTTGATCGTTTCGATCATGTGCACCGGGATGCGGATGGTGCGGGCCTGGTCGGCGATCGAACGGGTGATGGCCTGGCGAATCCACCAGGTGGCGTAGGTACTGAACTTGTAGCCACGGCGGTATTCGAACTTGTCCACGGCCTTCATCAAGCCGATGTTGCCTTCCTGGATCAGGTCGAGGAACTGCAGGCCGCGGTTGGTGTACTTCTTGGCGATGGAGATCACCAGGCGCAGGTTGGCCTCGACCATTTCCTTCTTGGCCTTGCGCGCCTTGGCTTCGCCATAGGCCATGGTCCGGCTGATTTCCTTGATGTCGAGCAGGCTCAGGTACATGGCCTGCTCGATGGCGATGGTGGCTTCCTGCTCGGCGATGATCTGCTCGCGCACATCGCGCAACGCCGATGACCACTTCTGCTTGCGCTTCAGCACTTCATCCACCCAGCCCAGGTTGGTCTGGTTGCCTTCCCAGGCGCGGATGAAATCCTTGCGCGGCATCCTGGCCGAATTGGTGGACAGGTGCAGCACGCGACGCTCGTGGTCCTTCATCTGCTGCACGACTTCGCGCAGCTTGCGCACCAGCGTGTCGGTCAGGGCCAGCGGCAGCTTCAGGGTGACGAAGACATCGGCCATCTCGGCGCGCAGCTTGGCCGCGACCTTGTTGTCGGCGCCGTTCTTGGCATAGGACTTCTTGAACTTGGCGTAGGTGTCGGCCATGGCCTGCATGCGACGCGCCACTTCCTCGGGGTCAGGCCCGGTGGGGCCAGCCTCTTCGGCCTCTTCCTCCGCCGTCTCTTCAGTGTCGTCTTCCTCGGCCTCGGCATCGTCTGCCGGCGGCGCCACGACCACGGGCTCAGGCACTTCTTCGATCAGGTCGTTGAAGCCGACCACGATCTCGGCCAGGCGCTTCTTGCCGGCCTTGTGGGTTTCGTAATCTTCCAGCAGCAGTTCAATCGTCCATGGGAAGCTGCCCAGCGACGCCTGGACCTGGCCCAGGCCTTCCTCGATGCGCTTGGCTATGGCGATTTCGCCTTCGCGGGTCAGCAGCTCGACGGTGCCCATTTCGCGCATGTACATGCGCACCGGGTCGGTCGTGCGGCCGCCCTCGGTGTCCAGGGTCAGCGCGGCGGCGGCTTCTTCGGCGGCCGTGTCGTCGACTTCACGGTTGCCCGTGCTGTTGCCGGCGAGCAGCAGCGTTTCGGCATCGGGTGCGACTTCGTGCACCTCGATACCCATGCCATTGATCATGCCGATGATGTCTTCGATCTGCTCCGCATCGACGATGTCGTCGGGCAGGTGGTCGTTGACTTCGGCAAAGGTCAGGTAGCCCTGTTCCAGGCCCTTGCTGATCAGTAGCTTGATATCGGATTGTTGGGCAGGACGTTCGTTGGCCATGTGTGCTTGCGCCACCGGATAAGGAGAATGGGGAACCCAGCATTATACTTCGCCGGGACGGATTTGGCCCTAACTTTGGTGAACAACGCACCTCAAGCGGACTAACGGCCCGGTCTGCGATGACGGTGGCGGGCCTGCTCTGGCCGGTCGTTCAAGGACGCAGCAGAAAGGTCACCGGGCCGTCATTGACCAGGCTGATCACCATATGGGCACCGAAACGCCCCGTTTCCACCCCTGCGGCATGTTGTTGGCGGCAGATGGCCACCAGACGGTTGTAGCCGCGTTCAGCCTCGTCTGGCGGGGCCGCGGTGGTGAAGCTGGGGCGCATGCCCGAACGGGTGTCAGCCGCCAGGGTGAACTGGCTGACCAGCAGCAGGCCGCCGCCGGTATCGGCCAGCGAGCGATTCATCTTGCCGGCGTCATCGGCAAATATCCGGTAGCCCAGCAGGCGCTCGGCCATGCGCGCGAACTGGGCCTCGCCATCCCCCGGCTCGACCGCCACCAGGGCCAGCAGGCCGGGGCCGATGCTGCCAATGGTCTGCCCGTCGACACTGACACTGGCCTGGGTAACACGCTGGATGAGCGAGAGCATGGGGTGCGGATTTCCGTGGCGAAGGCAGGGCTGGAAGGGTAGCGCCGGGGTCCGGCCGCCGGTCCGGGTTGAATGAGCAGGCTTGCCCCGCTTACCCTCCCTGCATGCAATGGATGCAGCGCCAGGGAAGAATCGCACATGAAATGGGACATTTTTACGGTCGTCGAACAGCTGATCATCTTGCTGACCATTGCCGGCCAGATCTGGATCGCCTGCAAGGTCATCCTCAAATCGCAAGGCGCCGAGCAGTACGTCAGGATCATGTCCTACGCCACCGGCATCCTGATGTTTCTGATCACCAAGGCGCTGGGACTGACCTTCGCCCACCTGCTGCTGTCCTCGTTCCGCCAGCAGGATCTCTCCATGCTGGTGCTGATTGGCGCGGTGATCCCGTTCCTGATTGGCGCATTGGTGTCCGAGGTCACCATACTGGCCATTGGCATGGGCTTGCCGGTACTGACCCGCACGGTGTTGATGGTGGGTGCGTTCACTGCCGCACAGGCCGCCTATACCAACTACGTTGCCGTCACCACCGCGCTGACCACCCTGGACAAGGCCTTCATTCCCAACCTCTGCTATGCCGTATCGGTGGGCCTGTGGTTGACCTTCCGGTACCGGGACCGGACCAGCCACGCGTGAGCGTCCGCCGCCGGCCCGGGGCGCCAAGCCGATAAACTCCGCGGCATGAAACCCGAAACCTCGGCTGGCCTGATCTATCGCGGCGCCGCGCTGCTGACTTCCCTGCCCTGGCCCTGGCTGCGCGCACTGGCCGATACGATGGCCTGGCTGTGGCGACGCCTGGACGCGCGCGAGAGCCAGGTGACCCGACGCAACCTGCGCCTGGCCTACCCCGAACTGCTGCCCTCGCAGCGCGCAGAGCTGCACCGGCGCGTGCTGCGCACCACAGCGCGCCAGGCGCTGGAAACCCTGCGCTTCTGGACCCATCCACACGCCGACAACCTGCTGCACCTGCGCGTGCGCCACGGTGAAGCGCTGTACGACGCGGCGCTGGCCGCGGGCAAGGGAGTGATCGTGGTCGCTCCGCATTTCGGCAACTGGGAACTGCTGAACCAGTGGCTGTCTTCACGTGGACCGATCGCGATCGTCTACGCGCCGCCTGACTCGCCGGTCGGCGATGCCTTCCTGGTGCGCGTACGCAGTGCCGACAACATCCGCCAGGTCCGGGCCGAAGGGCCGGCAGTACGGCAGCTGTGGAAGGTGCTGAAAGGAGGCGGTGCGGTGGGCATTCTGCCGGACCAGCAGCCCAAGCTTGGCGACGGGGAATTCGCGCCGTTCTTCGGCGTGCAGGCCCTTACCATGACCCTGGTTTCGCGGCTGGCCGAACGCACCGGGGCCACGGTGCTGTTTGCCTGGTGCGAGCGCACCAGTGCCGAGCTGGAATTCGCCCTGCATGTGCAGGCGGCGCCGGAAGGCATTGCCGATGCCGATCCCGTGCTGGCCGCGACTGCACTCAATGGCATGGTCGAACGCATTGCGCGTCGCGACCCGGCCCAGTACCAATGGACCTACAAGCGCTACGGCGCGCGGCCGCCAGGCAGCGGCGAACCCAATCCCTACAAGGAACCGAACCCGACATGAGCGACCGCGACGCGCTGCTGGATGCCGATCCGGTTCCATCGCTACCCGGCCACGACCGACCGGCGCCATCGACGGACTGGCAACACCTGCCGCGACGCGGAACCAAGCTGGCCGCATTTGGTGGTGCGGCCAGTTTCGCGATTCCGGCTGCGGTAGCGTCGGGCCTGCTGGCCGCCGGTACCGACGTGAGCAGCCCGTGGCTGGCCGCTCCGCTATGCGGCCTGTTGGGCGCGGTCGTCGGCGCCTGGCTGGGGGCCAAACGCCACCGCCGCACGCGCTGGAAACTTGACCAGAATGGCTTCGCCCTGCTGCGCGGACGCTGGTGGCAGACTGAAAGCCGCGTTCCGGGTTCCCGCGTCCAACACCTGGATCTGAAGCGCGGACCGCTGGAGCGTGCCCTGCGTCTTGCGACCCTGGTGGTGCACACGGCCGGCACGCGGATGTCGGCGGTGTCGGTGTCTGGATTGGACAGCGACGATGCCGAACGCCTACGCGACCAGCTGGCGCGTCAGCTCGACCACGACGACGACGCCTTGTAATGACCGGCGTACACCTCAGCGAGTCCGCCGCGCCTGATCCACGACAGGAACGCCGACTGCACCCGTGGTCCTGGCTGTTCGTACTGTTGCAGCAGCTCAGGCAGTTCCTGCTTCCGTTGGTGGCGCTGCTGGTGTTCGGCGGGGGCAGCCGCCGCGACGGGTTCCTGACCGGCCTCGGCCCGCTGATAGCCGTCGGCGTGCTGGTGGCGTTGTCGGTGCTGCAGTACCTCACCTACCGCTACCAGGTAGGCCGCGACAGCCTGAGCATCCGCGAAGGCTGGTTGCATCGCAACCGGCGCGAGATTCCGTACGCACGCATCCACAACGTGGTGTTGCACCAGACCCTGCTGCACCGGTTGTTCGGGGTGGCCGAAGTGCGCCTGGAATCGGCCGGCGGACAGAAACCAGAGGCGCAGATGCGGGTCTTGCGGCTGCAGGAGGCGCTGGCACTGGAGAGCCTGGTCAAGCACCGCGGACAAGTGGCCGCAGCCGACGCGCCGGTGGTGCCGGCCGAGAGCCTGCTGTCACTGTCGACCGCCGAAGTGATCCGGCTGGGACTGGTATCCAACCGCGGCATGATCGTGATGGCGGCCGCGTTCGGAGCGGCGTGGCAGCTGTTTCCTGACCGGGTGGTGGCCAATTATTTCGAGACATTCGGACGCCAGTTGTTCGGTTACGCCAGCCACCTGCATTACGGATGGTTAACCACAAGTGTGGCGATCACCGCGTTGCTGCTGCTGGGCTTGATCGCCTTGCGCCTGCTGTCGGTTCTGCTGGCACTGATGCAGTACCACGGCTTCCGTCTGAGCGAGGAAGCACACCGACTGATGGTCGAACGAGGGCTGCTGTCGCGACTGCGCACCAGCGTGGCGCGACGCCGCATCCAGGCTTGGACACTGCGCGAGGGCCTCCTGCATCGGCTATTGAAGCGTCGCAGCTTGCACATCGACACGGCGGTGGCCGAAGAACAGGGCAAGAGCGATTCGCGCGCGCTGAAGGAGCTCGCGCCCATCGCCACGCCCGATGCCTGCGATGCACTGGTACAGCACTTGCTGCCGCAGGTGCACTGGCCGCGTTCGGACTGGACCGCGTTGCCCGCCAACGCCTGGTGGCGCCTGTTCGTCCCCACCGCGATGCTGTGGGCACTGGCTGCGCTTGCGCTGACGACATGGCAGCAGCAGGCCTGGGGTTTACTGCCGCTGTTGTGGTTGCCCTGGAGCGCTTACGCAGCACGGCAGCAGGCCCGGCGCATGGCCTACGCCGTGGACGACCGCCTGGTCGTCATTCGCGGCGGCTGGTGGACGCGCTACTGGCGTTTTGCGGAGATCGACAAGCTGCAGGCACTGCGCTTGGTGCGCTCACCCATCGACCGCCGCATGGGCACGGCCAGCCTGTGGCTGGATACCGCAGGCGCCGGCAACCTGGCACCACCATTACAGGTAAGGTTCCTGCCCGAAGCCGATGCCCGGGCCCTCTACAAGCGCCTGTCGAGCGCGCTGGCACGGCGGCCACTGCGCTGGTGATCACTCGATGGCGCGTCAATGGTGCGCGGTGAATGCCTTGCGCCGCGCCAACATCACAAACAGTTGTTCATAGCGCTGGTTCATCAGCTCGCGACCATGCCGTTGCGTGGCGGCAATGCGGGCCGCAGCACCCAGTCGTATAGCCTCCTGCGGTTCGCGCAACAACACTTCCAGCACATCAGCCAGTGCAGCCGGGTCTTCGGGTGGAACCAGGCGCCCATCTTCGCCGTCGTGGATAACTTCGCGTACACCTGGAACCGCACTGCCCACCACCGCACACCCTGCCGCCATGGCTTCCAGCAGCGCCAACGGCATGCCTTCGTAATGGGTACTCAGAACCGAGATCCGATGCTGCAGCAACAAGCCTGGCACATCGCGGCACAGTCCAAGGAAGCTGACCTGGTCACCGAGACCCAGCTCGGCCGCCAGTTGCTCGGCCACCTGGCGATGGCGCGCCTTTCCGGCACCGGCGAACAACAACGGCGGCCTCAAACCGCGTTCACGCAACAGCGCCACGGCGCGCAGCAGGGTTGCATGGTCTTTCTGCCTGGAAAACCGCGCGGTCATCACGATGCCGGGGATGCGGCTGGCCACCGGATGCTCGGCGGCAGCCGCGAAGGGCTGCAGCCGGATGCCGTTGGGAATGGCGATAGTGCGATCCTCGGGCATGCCCATTTCCAGCAACCTCAGGCGCACGCCTTCCGAGCAGCCGACAATGCTGGCGGTGCGTGCAGCCAGCCAACGTGTCTGCCGCAACCGCCACCCGGTGTAACGTTCGCGCGTGTTGTGTTCCACGTGCACCAGCTGCGGCACCTTGGCCAGCAAGCCCGCGTAGCGGCCCCACAGGTGTTCGCTGAAACCGTGTGCAACCAGCACGTCCGGCTGGAATTCCCTGCACAGTCGCACCAGGCTGAAGATGGTGGCCGCATGCGACCACCCCGGCACCACGCGCACCGGCACGCCTGCGTTTTCCAACTCACTGATCCGTGCCGGGTCGGTCCGCCATTTCCGACGCAAGACCAGCAAGGGCTGCACGTTGTCTCCCTGCAGGGCCGCGTTGACCAGTGCGATGGCCACTTGCGTGGCGCCACCCGAAAACCCGCCAGTGACGAAATGCAGCACTTTCACTGGCGGCACGCCGGGATCGCCGGTACTGGCTTGCAGAGACTCGTTCATGGGACAAAGTCTAACGATGAAACCTGCGCCCATGGCGACGTGCTTCCAGCGGTGCGAACAGGCTGTGGCAGGCGCTCGCTATACTCGCCGCTTTCAGGCTCATGATTGCGAATGCACCAGCCTCTTCCGCTTTCCGGCGTGATCATTTGCAAGAACGAGGCCGATCGCATCGCGCGCTGTGTCGCCTCATTGCTGCCGGTCTGCCAGGAAGTGATCGTGCTGGATTCGGGCTCCAGCGACCAGACGGTCGCTATTGCGCGGCAGCTGGGCGCACGCGTGGAGCACCAGGACTGGCTGGGTTTTGCACGGCAGAAGAATGCCGTGATTGCGATGGCCGCGCAGCCCTGGGTGATCTTGCTGGATGCCGACGAATGGCTGGAACCAACCGCCCGGCAACGCCTGCGGGACTTGTTTGAAAGTGGGCGCAATGAGCAGGCCGACATCTGCCTGCTGCTGCGCCGCACGCATTTTCTGGGCAGGCCCATGCACGCCGGCAGCTTCGCCCGCGAACCGGTGCAACGCTTGTTCCGCGCCCACCTGCGGCATGCATTGAAGCCAGTGCATGAGCACCTGGAAATCGATGGCCAGCGGCTGCTTCGTTCCAACATCCGCCTGGAGCACGACACTGCCCGCGACGCCGACGAATACTGGCGAAAGCTGCAGGGTTATGCGCGCCTGTGGGCGCAGGAACAAACGCGCAAAGGCAAGACCGCATGGCCGGGGCGCGGCATGCTGGCCGCGCTGGCCTATGGCATCAAGAATCTCTTCCTGCGTGGCGGCCTCATCGATGGGCCGCGCGCCTGGCAATTCCATTGGCTGCACATGAAATATGCCGCGTTGAAATACCGGCTGCTGCGCAGCGGCTCGCTGGCCTGATCGCGACTGCCAACTGCAGCGGAACGAGCCGTGCAATAAAGGCCTGCAAGGTGTTGCGCTCAGGCGGCGGACGGGTCTTCGCGCAATCGCGACTGAAGCAACACGGCGTCAGCGTGTGCAAGTGATTTGCGCAGGCCGGGCCAGGCCAGCCAACGCGCCCGCGCGGGCTTGCGCAATGCCCGCAGCAAGCGGGTACTGATCGCTTGCGGCGCCAGGACGTGCAGGTTGCGCCCATTGCTGGAGAGGGTCAGGCCCAGGCGCCTGGCAAGAACCTGCAGGCTGTTGATGGTGAAGAAGCCGATGTGCTGGCCGCTTTCAGGCGCGTAGTACCACCAGCCGTCCACTTCGCTCGCCGATTCCGGCAAGAGTTCGGTCGAGACCACGATGGCCGGAGCCAGCAGATGCAGTGCATCGAAGGTCGCGACAGGGTCCGGCAGATGCTCGACCAGCTCGAAGGCGGTCACCAGGTCGAAGCGTTTGGTCAGGTCGCCTTCGAAGCCTCGCGCCAGCAGATTGGGGCTGTAGGCGTCGTACCAGTGGAAGTCATGGCCGCGGTCGCGCATCAGCCTGACCAGCAAGCCGGTGCCCGCACCGAAATCAAGCGTGCGCCGGGTCTTGCGCAATGAGGTGCCGAGCAATGCCGACATCACGTCGGCCAGCCACAGGTTGCGCGTCACGATGCCGGTATCCAGGGCGGCGATGGCCGTCGAGTAGGCATGCTCCAACCAGTGCGGATCGAGGATAAACACATAGCCACAGGCGCCGCAGCGACGGTACTCAGCCAAGTACTGCCCAAGGATCTGTTGCTGGCCGAAGTGGAGGGTCGACGCTTCGCAGATCTTGCAGGCAGGATTCATGCTTCCGCCACACCATCGTCCGCCTGCACGAACAACGGGTTCGCCTGAGGCACGGCGCCGCCGTCTGGCAACAGTTCACCCATGCAGGCCGCTTCAAGGCCATCACGGAACCGAAGGTCATTTTCCACGAAGAACAGACGGGCTGCCGCGCCGAGGCGCAGGCACTGCGCATCGCCAAGGGCCAGGGCGCGTCGCACGGCTACTTCAATACCCGCTACGTCAACCGCGTGGAAATCGACCAGTCCGCGGCGTACCGACCGGGCCGGTTCGATAAGCAGCCCCCGGTCCAACGTGACCAGCTCATTCATCGGCGCCGCGTTCGTCGCCAGCACTACCGCGCCCACCCCCAGACCCTCCATCAGGTAATGCCCAAAGCCCTCCGCCTCGGAGGGACACAGGTGGAACCGATGGCTGTTTTGCAGGCGTCGTAATTCAGTGGCATCCAGATAGTCGATGCGATGGACGATATTGGCCGGCTGGGTCGCGCCAAGCCGCGCCACTTTGGGGTGCTGCACCACGGTCAGGCGCGGCCACTCGGGGTGCTGCCGCCAGGCCGCCAGTACGGCCTCGGTTCCCTTGGCGGTACTGCGGCCGGCCAGATGGAAAAAAGCGTTTTCCTTCTGCACCGAAGGATCGAACAGGTCTTCACTGGTGAATCCGGTGTGCACCGTCCTGCAGCCCATGGCCCGGAAAATTTCCTCGCCGTGCCGGGTCTTGCACAGCACGCGTTCGAATCGGGGAAGGTACTGCTGCCACTTCGGCAGAAACCATTCCGGGTTGGGCATCAACAGGTTTCGTCGCGCGAGCGGCAGGCAGCGATGGTAGACGCGCTCGATGAATATCTGCACATCCACCTGGCCATGCAGCGCGCGCCTGCCCCAGAGTCCCAGTTCGCGCGCGCGATTGGCTAGCCCACTGTCTCCGTAACCGAACGCTTCGACACGATGTCCCGCCGCAGCAAGCACCTGGGCAACCAGCTGCAGGTCGCGGCTGAGACCGACGCCATTTTCCCGGGTAATGATGCGAATGTCTGCCATCTGTCCAGTATAGCCACCGCTAAAGGCCAACCCAGGTGCGGCAAGCCGGACCCGATCTTGGGGCAACCACGGCCGCATTCATTGGCAGGCGCGCCCGCATCTGCACAGCGCGGCAGTGGCCTTCAGTCCGCTTTGCGCAACCTGGCGTAGAAGAAGCCATCGCCGCCGCCATCGCCAGGCAGCCGTTGCGAACCGGCGGAGCGCAGTAACGCCGTCTCGCCAAAATGTGCGCCCAGCGCCTGCAGGGCAGCATCGGGCGTGCGCGCCAGGAACGCTGCGATCTGTTCGCTGTTTTCGTCTTTCAGGATCGAGCAGGTGGCATACAGCAACACGCCGCCGGGCCGGACCACTTCCCACAGTGCGTCCAGCAG
>JBDSUI010000023.1:0-11369 GCA_039927795.1 Pseudoxanthomonas sp. | reverse complement strand
TTACGCTTGGTCGACTTCTTGGTGAGGATGTGGCTCTTGTTGGCGTGGCCAGCCTTGTATTTACCGGAAGCGGTCTTCCGGAAACGCTTGGCCGCCGCCCGGTGGGTCTTGATCTTGGGCATTGCGGAGATCCTTGTTGGTTTCTGTAACTGACCCGGGCGGCGGCCTTCAGTGCTTCGTCATGAAGCGGCCACGCTTTCCATCCATGCCCAATGTCGGCTTGTTAAGTCGTTGAATCCACTTGGAAATAACGACAGGTCCTGTGGTCGCCCCAGGCTATGCAGGCGTCCGCCCGAATGACCGGGCCGCGTATTATGCCCGCGACGGCTTTTCCTTGCAATTCAATATTCTGGCTGAGCAGATGCGCACCCGCCGTCAGGCCAGCCAGCGCCGTGCCCAGGGAAGTCAGGCTCGCCCTGTGCGCGCAGACCGCACTTCTGCCAGATTGACCGCGCTTACCGCCGCACAGGACGCTACTACCCGCGCCTTACTTCTTCTTGGGCGCGATCATCATCACCATCTGCCGGCCTTCCAGGCGTGGACGCGATTCAATGACGATCTCGTCGCCCAGCTCGGTCTCGATGCGCGTGGCCATTTCACGGCCCAGTTCCTGATGGCTCATTTCGCGGCCACGGAAACGGATGTTGATCTTGACCTTGTCGCCTTCTTCCAGGAAGCGGCGGATGTTGCGCATCTTGATCTGGTAATCACCTTCGTCGGTGACGGGCCGGAACTTGAGTTCCTTGATCTCGACCTGCTTCTGCTTCTTCTTGGCGGCGTTGGCTTTCTTCTGCGCCTCGAACTTGAACTTGCCAAAGTCCATGATGCGGCAGACCGGCGGATCGGCCTGTGGCTGGATTTCCACCAGGTCCATGCTGGATTCTTCGGCCAGGGCGATCGCGGCTTCGCGCGAAAGCACGCCCACCATTTCGCCATCTGCGCCAATGACGCGCACGTTGGGCACGCGAATCTCGCCGTTCTTGCGGTTTTGCTTGTTGTCGGGGGTACTGATTGGTGCAATCTCCCAGGGAAACCATCCATGCCGGCCTCCGCAGAGGCCGGGACATTTAGTGCGAAACCTGCTCGGCGCGGAGGCGCTCAGCGAAGGCTTCGATGCTCATTGTGCCTAAATCTTCGCCCGAGCGCGTGCGCACGGCGACGGCGCCATTTTCCTTTTCGCGGTCGCCGACCACAAGCAGGTAGGGCACCCGCTGCAAGGTGTGCTCCCGGATCTTGTAGCCAATCTTCTCGTTGCGGACATCAGAAACCACGCGGAAGCCTTGATTTGCAAGGGTTTTCTGTACTTCAGCGACATAGTCGCCCTGGGCGTCGGTAATGTTCATGACCACGGCCTGACGGGGCGCCAGCCAGGCTGGGAAGGCGCCGGCGTGGTGCTCGATGAGGATGCCGATAAAGCGCTCCATGGAGCCAACAATGGCCCGGTGCAGCATTACCGGGTGCTTGCGCGCGGAATTTTCGTCCACGTACTCGGCGCCAAGGCGCTCGGGCATCATGAAATCGACCTGCATGGTGCCCAGCTGCCAGGTGCGGCCAATGGCGTCCTTGAGGTGATATTCCACCTTGGGGCCGTAGAAGGCACCTTCGCCCGGCAGCTCCTCCCATTCCACGCCGCACACGCCCAGCGCAGAACGCAGCGCGCTTTCGGCCTTGTCCCAGGTCGCGTCATCGCCCAGACGGGCTTCGGGACGCAGTGCGATCTTGATCTGGATGCTGTCACTGGACGTGCTGTCGAAGCCGAACGCCTTGTACACCGCCAGCGCCTGCTGATGGAACGCGGTGACTTCGGATTCGATCTGGTCTTCGGTGCAGAAGATATGTCCGTCGTCCTGGGTGAAACCACGCACACGCAGGATGCCGTGCAACGCGCCCGACGGTTCGTTGCGGTGGCAGGCCCCGAACTCGCCATAGCGGATCGGCAGGTCGCGGTAGCTGTGCAGGCCCTGGTTGAATATCTGCACGTGGCCCGGGCAGTTCATCGGCTTCAGCGCATAGGTGCGCTTCTCCGACTCGGTGAAAAACATGTTGTCCTGGTAATTATCCCAGTGGCCGGACTTCTGCCACAGCGACACGTCCAGGATCTGCGGGCAGCGGACTTCGCCGTAGCCGGTGCCGCGGTACACATCGCGCATGTATTGCTCGACCACCTGCCACAGCGCCCAGCCCTTCGGGTGCCAGAACACCAGGCCCGGCGCCTCTTCCTGCAGGTGGAACAGTTCCTGCTGCTTGGCAATCTTGCGGTGGTCGCGCTTGTCGGCTTCCTCGATGCGGGTGATGTAGGCCTCGAGCTGTTTCTTGTCAGCCCAGGCGGTGCCGTAGATGCGCTGCAACTGCTCGTTCTTGGCATCGCCACGCCAGTAGGCACCGGAAATGCGGGTGAGCTTGAAGGCCTTCAGGAAGCGCGTATTGGGCACGTGCGGGCCCCGGCACATGTCCACGTATTCCTGGTGGTAATACAGGCCCATGGAGGTTTCGTCAGGCATGTCCTCGATCAGGCGAAGTTTGTATTCCTCGCCACGCGCCTTGAAGACGTCAATCACTTCGGCGCGCGGCGTGACCTGCTTGACCACGTCGTAGTCCTGCGCAATCAGTTCCTGCATGCGCTGCTCGATGGCCGCCAGGTCTTCAGGCGTGAACGGACGCTCGTTCCAGATGTCGTAATAGAAACCTTCGGCAATGACCGGGCCAATCACCATCTTGGCCTCGGGGAACAGTTGCTTGACCGCATGGCCAACCAGGTGGGCGCTGGAGTGGCGGATGATGTCCAGGCCTTCGGCGTCCTTGGGCGTGATGATGCGCAGTGAGGCGTCGTGGTCGATGTGGTCGCTGGCGTCGACCAGCTTGCCGTCGACCGCGCCGGCCAAGGTGGCCTTTGCCAGGCCGGCGCCGATGGACTGGGCGACCTGCATGACCGTGACCGGATTTTCGAATTCGCGGCGGCTGCCGTCGGGGAGCGTAATGGTGATCATTTGGGGTAACCGTAGAAAGCAAAAAAGGCGCCACGCGCCTTCGACCAGGGTCTGAAGTGGCGGCAGGAACTCAGCAGTGGGCGATGGTAGTGCTCATGTCGCACGCTCGGCCTGCGCTGGCAGGCCACCTGGGGCTATCGGGCGCCATATCGGCCCGGGTCCATGTTAATTGAATCGGGCCGGCGTGTCCTGTGTGCGGCCCATTCCATGAGCCTGCCGCGGACGCTGACGTCAAGTGCCGACGTAATCAGAAGGCGTCGCCCGGCACCCGCACCGTGCCTTCCATCAACACGCGGGCACTGCGGCTCATGATCGCCTTGGAAACCGACCATTGGCCGTCGGCGTGCTTCGCTTCCGCACCGACGCGCAAGGTGCCCGAGGGGTGGCCGAACACGACCACCTCGCGGGTACCGCCGCCCGCTGCCGCATTGACCAGCGTACCCGGCACCGCGGCGGCGGCGGCGATTGCCACTGAAGCCGTGCCCATCATCGCGTGATGCAGCTTGCCCATGGAAATTGCGCGCGCCAGCAGGTCGATGTCAGCCGCAAGCACGGCCTTCCCGCTTGAAGACACGTAGTCCTGCGGTGACGCGACGAAGACCAGTTTAGGCGTCAGCGGACGTGTGGCTGCCTGCGCGACGTTCTCGATCAAGCCCATGCGCACGGCGGCCTGCGCACGGATCGCTTCGAGTTTAGCCAGGGCTGGCTTGTCGTCGTTGATCGCCTCCTGCAACTCCGTGCCGCAGTAACCCAGCGCGCTGGCGTCGACGAAGACGGTGGGCACACCGGCATTGATCAGGGTGACCTTGACGCTGCCAAATCCCGGCACCTCGAGCGCATCGACCAGGTTGCCGGTCGGAAACATCGCGCCGCCGCCCGCTGCATCGCCCTCATCGGCGGGATCAAGAAACTCCAGCTGCACTTCCGCCGCAGGGAAGGTGACACCGTCCAGCTCGAAATCACCGGTTTCCTGGACCTCGCCATCGCGAACCTGCACGTGGGCAATGATGGTCTTGCCGATGTTGGCCTGCCAGATGTGTACCGTGCAAAGGCCGTCATGCGGCACGCGCGCCGGGTCGACCAACCCTTGGGCAATTGCAAACGGACCGACGGCCGAAGACAGGTTGCCGCAATTGGCACTCCAATCGATGAAGCTGTCGTTCAGCGGCACCTGACCATAGAGATAATCCACGTCATGTCCGGGCCGGGCACTCTGCGAAATAATCACGACCTTGCTGGTGCTCGACGTGGCGCCCCCCATGCCATCGGTGTGCTTGCCATAGGGGTCAGGTGAGCCGATCACCCGCAGCAGCAGCGCATCGCGCGCAGCGCCAGGTAGCTGCGCGGCAAACGGCAGATCCTGCAGCCGGAAGAACACGCCCTTGCTGGTGCCACCGCGCATGTAGGTGGCAGGAATACTGATTTGCGGTGGATGTGGCATGAGTCCGGTCAACCTGTTCTATGGGTAGTTTGGGCCGCCGCCTCCAAGCGTGATGAGCCTTGGCGGGGCGGCGATTGTCGCGCGACATCCAGCGCACTCGGATTGACGCATCACGCGCCGCACCTTGCCCGAAGCGCCGGGTGTGCACATCCCGAGCGGGCAGTATTTCGTCAGGCGGCTTTCGTCGACTCCAGGAAATCCTGCGCAAACCGTTGCAGCACACCGCCGGCTTCGTAGATGGACACTTCCTCGTCAGAATCCAGGCGACAGGTCACCGGGATTTCAAGCCGCTCACCATTGCGGCGATGGATCACCAGCGTCAGTTCGGTGCCGGTCGCGGGGACCCCCACCACATCGAATGTTTCGGTGCCGTCGATGCCCAGGGTGATGCGCGTTGTGCCCTTTTTGAACTCCAGCGGCAACACGCCCATACCCAGCAGGTTGGTGCGGTGGATACGCTCGAAACCTTCGGCGGCGATGGCTTCGACGCCGGCAAGGCGAACGCCCTTGGCGGCCCAGTCCCGCGATGAACCCTGGCCGTAATCGGCACCGGCAATGATGATCAGCGGCTGCTTGCGTTCCATGTAGGTCTCAATGGCCTCCCACATGCGCATGACCTTGCCTTCCGGCTCCACCCGCGCCAGCGACCCCTGCTGCACCCTGCCATCGGCATTGCGCACCATTTCGTTGAACAGCTTGGGATTGGCGAAGGTGGCGCGCTGCGCGGTCAGATGATCGCCGCGATGGGTGGCGTAGGAATTGAAGTCTTCCTCCGGCAGGCCCATCTTTGCCAGGTATTCGCCAGCGGCGCTGTCGAGCATGATGGCGTTGGACGGCGACAGGTGGTCGGTGGTGATGTTGTCCGGCAACACGGCCAGGGGCCGCATCCCGGTCAGCGTGCGTTTGCCTGCCAGTGCGCCTTCCCAATACGGCGGACGGCGGATGTAGGTGCTCTGCGGACGCCAGTCGTACAGTGGCTCGACCTTGGGGCCATGCTCCACGCGCACCGCGAACATCGGGTTGTAGACACTGCGGAACTGTTCGGGCTTCACCGAGGCCTTGACCACCGCGTCAATCTCCTCGTCG
Source organism: Pseudoxanthomonas sp. (assembly GCA_039927795.1). Lineage (GTDB taxonomy): Bacteria > Pseudomonadota > Gammaproteobacteria > Xanthomonadales > Xanthomonadaceae > Pseudoxanthomonas_A. The sequence continues at coordinate 5,855 of JBDSUI010000023.1, read as the reverse complement.
CTGGGCCACAGATCCTTCAGCCGGATTTCCTTGCCTTCGAATACCCCCAGCACATCTTTCTCGATATCGAAACGGATGGTCCCGGCGATGGCATAGGCCACCACCAGCGCAGGAGAGGCCAGGAACGCCTGTTTGGCATACGGGTGGATACGGCCATCGAAGTTGCGGTTGCCGGACAGCACAGCAGTGGCGTACAGGTCGCGGTCAATGATTTCCTGCTGGATCGCCGGATCCAGTGCGCCGGACATTCCGTTGCAGGTGGTGCACGCGAAGCCGACGATACCGAAGCCCAGTTGTTCAAGTTCTGGCAGCAAGCCGCCTTCTTCCAGGTACAGCGCCACCGCTTTGGAACCCGGCGCCAGCGAGGATTTCACCCACGGCTTGCGCTTCAGCCCCGCGCGGTTGGCGTTGCGTGCCAACAATGCGGCAGCAATCACGTTGCGCGGATTACTGGTGTTGGTGCAACTGGTGATCGCGGCAATGATCACCGCGCCGTCCGGCATCAGGCCGGGTACGTCTTCCCATAGCCCTGCAATCCCGCTGGCCGCTAGGTCTGCCGTGGCCACGCGCGCATGTGGATTGGACGGGCCTGCCATGTTGCGGACCACAGTGGACAGGTCGAAGTGCAATACCCGCTCGTACTCCACCTGCTGCAGACTATCGGCCCACAGGCCGGTGTGTTTTGCATAGGTTTCAACCAGGCGTACCTGTGCCTCGTCGCGACCGGTCAGCCGCAGGTAATCGAGGGTCTGCTGGTCAATGGCGAACATCGCGGCGGTGGCGCCGTATTCGGGAGCCATGTTGGAAATGGTGGCGCGGTCGCCCAGGGTCAGTGCGGTCGCACCTTCGCCATGAAATTCCAGCCACGCGCCGACCACCTTGGACTTGCGCAGGAACTCGGTCAGCGCCAGCACCACGTCGGTGGCGGTAATGCCGGGCTGCGGCTTGCCGGCCAGTTGCACGCCGACAATATCGGGTAGGCGCATCCACGACGCGCGCCCCAGCATGACGTTTTCCGCTTCCAGTCCGCCCACGCCAATGGCGATCACGCCCAGTGCATCGACATGCGGGGTGTGGCTGTCGGTACCGACGCAGGTATCGGGGAAGGCCACGCCGTCACGCACTTGCACCACCGGCGACATCTTCTCCAGATTGATCTGGTGCATGATGCCGTTGCCCGGTGGAATCACTTCCATGTTTTTGAATGCCTGCTTGGTCCAGTCGATGAAGTGGAAGCGATCCTCGTTGCGGCGATCCTCAATGGCGCGGTTGCGGGTGAACGCGTCTGGATCGTAGCCACCGCATTCCACTGCCAGCGAGTGATCGACGATCAACTGCACGGGCACCACGGGATTGACCTGGGCCGGATCGCCGCCCTGCTCTGCGATGGCATCACGCAAGCCTGCAAGGTCCACCAGTGCGGTTTGTCCAAGGATGTCATGGCAAACCACGCGCGCCGGGAACCACGGAAAATCCAGGTCGGATTTGCGTTCGATGAATTGCCGCAGCGACGCGTCCAGGGTGGCGGGGTCACAGCGCCGCACCAGGTTTTCAGCCAGTACCCGCGAGCTGTACGGCAAGGTGTCGTAAGCGCCCGGCTGGAGCGCTTCAATCGCCGCTCGCGTATCGAAATAATCCAGATTGGTTCCGGGCAAGGGCTTGCGATGTTCGGTGTTCATGGCTGGCGATCCTTGGGAGGGGCTGGCCGACTGGCACAGCCTAGCGATGCGGCGACAGGCGCGCGCCTGTGGCAAGCACTCAGCGCTGGGTGATCGGTACGAAGGCAAGGTCTTCCGGGCCGGTGTAATTGGCACTGGGTCGGATGATCTTGCCGTCGATACGCTGCTCGATCACATGCGCGCTCCAGCCGCTGGTCCGGGCGATGACGAACAGGGGGGTGAACATGGCCGTGGGCACTCCCATCATGTGGTAACTGACTGCGCTGAACCAGTCCAGGTTCGGGAACATCCTCTTGATGTCCCACATCACCGTTTCCAGGCGCTCGGCGATGTCGTACATCTTGCGGCTGCCCTGCTCGTCCGACAGCTCCAGCGAAACTTCCTTGATCACCTGGTTGCGCGGATCGCCGGTGGTATAGACCGGATGACCGAAACCGATGATGACTTCCTTTCGTTCCACGCGCGCCTTGATGTCGGCTTCTGCTTCGTCGGGCGATTCGTAGCGCTTCTGCACTTCGAAAGCGACCTCATTGGCACCACCGTGCTTGGGCCCGCGCAGCGCGCCAATACCACCTGCGATGCAGCTGTGCAGGTCGCTGCCGGTACCGGCGATGACACGGCAGGCAAAGGTGGACGCGTTGAACTCATGCTCGGCATACAGGATCAGCGAAGTGTGCATCGCCTTGACCCAGGAATCACGCGGCTTCTCGCCATGCAGCAGATGCAGGAAGTGGCCCCCGATGCTGTCTTCATCCGAATCGGTGTCGATGCGCTTGCCGTTATGGCTCCAGTGGTACCAGTACAACAACATGGGCCCAAGCGAGGCCATCAGCTTGTCGGCGATGTCGCGCGCGCCGGGATGGTTGTGGTCGTCTTTTTCCGGCGAAACACAGCCCAGAACCGAAACGCCGGTGCGCATCACATCCATCGGGTGCGCTGAAGCCGGCAGCTGCTCAAGCGCGACCTTCACCGCCGCCGGAACGCCGCGCAAGGACTTCAACTTGGCCTTGTAGCCGGCCAGTTCGGCGCGATTGGGCAACTTGCCATGGACCAGCAGGTGCGCGACTTCCTCGAACTCCGAGGTGCGGGCGATGTCCAGGATGTCGTAGCCGCGATAGTGCAGGTCATTACCGCTGCGGCCCACCGTGCACAACGCGGTGTTGCCGGCAGCCGTGCCGGACAGGGCAACGGATTTCTTGGGCTTGAAGGAAACGGCGGCGTCGGTCATGGATTCACTCGCTATGTTCAAAAGGAGGACGGGCTTGCCGTCAGTCTGGATTCTGCTTGCGCTGCAGTAGCTGCCGAAGGAGTTCTATCTGCTGGTTCTGCAACCCGACCAGCGTGGACCAGTCGCTTTCGCGCAGGTCGTTGAGCTTCTCATGCACCTGCATGATTTCCAGCTCGGCTTTCACGTTGACTTCGTAATCGTTCTGCGCACGCAGCCGATCAATGGTGCCCTGGCGATTCTGGCTCATCATGATGATGGGCGCCTGGATGGCCGCCACGCACGACAGGCACAGGTTCAGCAGGATGTACGGATAAGGATCGAAGGCGCCCTTGGTCAGCACAAAGGTATTGAAGGCCATCCACGCCCCCAGGCACAGCAGGAAGGTGATGATGAAGGTCCAGCTACCGCCGATCTGGGCGACCTTGTCGGCCACCCGTTCGCCCAGTCCGGCAGCGCGGTCGTATTCCTGCACGATGTTGCGCGACACGCGGCGATTGGCAATGAAGCGCTCGACTATCTCGCGCTCATCGGCAGGCAGTTTATCGACCTCGCTCTGCAGCAGGCGGCGCGCGGTTTCGCGACGGTCGGGGCGCCCTTTGGAAGAAGTAGTCATGGCCGGACCTCGTAGATACCGCGCTCAGCCCTGTTTTTTGGCGAACAGCGCATCCAGCTTCTGCTCGTACTGGTGGTAGCCGATACGCTCGTACAGTTCCTCGCGCGTCTGCATCGTATCCACCACGTTCTGCTGATGACCATCACGACGGATCGCCGTGTACACCGCTTCTGCCGCCTTGTTCATGGCGCGGAACGCCGACAGCGGATACAGCTGGATGGCCACGCCTACCGAGGCCAGTTCGTCCCGGGTAAACAGCGGGGTCTTGCCGAACTCGGTGATGTTGGCCAGCACCGGCACCTTCACTGCATCGACGAAGCGCTGGTAAGTCGGCAGGTCGTAGGCGGCCTCGGCAAAAATTCCGTCGGCGCCTGCTTCCACGCAGGCAATGGCGCGTTCGATGGCCGCGTCCACGCCATCGACCTGGATGGCATCGGTGCGCGCAATAAGGAAGAAAGCCGGGTCGGTCCTGGCATCGGCCGCCGCTTTTACGCGGTCGACCATTTCCGCGGCAGTGACAATCTCCTTGCCGGGACGATGGCCGCAGCGTTTGGCACCCACCTGGTCCTCGATGTGGCAGGCGGCGGCGCCGGCCTTGATCAGCGACTTCACCGTGCGTTCGATGTTGAATGCGCTGGGACCAAAGCCGGTGTCAATGTCGACCAGCAGTGGCAGATCACAGACATCGGTGATCCGGCGCACGTCGATCAATACGTCTTCCAGCGTGTTGATACCCAGGTCCGGCAGCCCCAGCGAACCTGCAGCCACGCCACCACCGGACAGGTAGATCGCCCGGTAACCGGCCCGCTTGGCCAACAGCGCGTGGTTGGCATTGATCGCGCCCACCACCTGCAGCGGCGACTCGGCGGTCAGCGCAGCGCGGAACTTGGCTCCGGCAGAAGCAAGATTGCCAGTGGCTGGGATGTTCATTCGACAGGACTCCTCTAAAGGTTATGCGGTCGCTGCAGTTAGAAACGCCGCAGAGCCCGGATTGGGCGAATGCTACGCCTCTGCGCGGGTTGCAAATCTGGCATCATCTTGCGTATTGATCAATCTTGATCGTTCCAATCAATGTGTTGCCATGCCGCCTGATCCCGCACGCCCCGACCTGCTTTCTGCCCGCGAGACCTGCGGCATTCTCGGGATCACCCAGGCCACCCTGTATGCGTACGTCAGTCGTGGGTTGCTGGAATCGCGGCCCGGCCCGGACCACCGCAGCCGGCTGTACCCGCGCCAGGACGTGGAGCGCCTGGCCCAGCGCAAGCTGGCGGGTCGAGGCGCGGCGCGGGGTGCCGCGCAAAGCCTGGATCGCGGCCTGCCGGTGCTGGAAACGCAGATTTCGCTGATCCAGCCCGACGGACCCTACTACCGCGGCCGCTCCGCTATCGCCGCAGTGCACGAAGGCGCGACCCTGGAAGACGTTGCGTGTCTGCTGTGGGATTGCGGCGCGCACGACCCTTTCGCCCTGTCGATCGATCCGCAATGGCCCGAAACGGTGGCGGCCATTGCCACCAATGCGCGGCTGCCGCCGCTGGAACGCACGATGGCCGCGATTCCGCTGCTGGCGCTGGAGGTACGTCAGTCCTTCAATTCGGCGCAGCAGGTGCGTCATGAGATTGCCGGGGCTTTGCTTCGCCACAATGCGGCGTTGCTGGTCGCGCAGCCGCCGTTTGCCGGACCGGTGCACCGACTGCTGGCGCAGTGCTGGAAACCGGACGATGATGCCTTCGCCGAACTCGTACGCGCTGCCCTGGTGGTCTGCGCCGACCATGAACTGAATGTATCTGCGTTCGCCGCGCGCGTGGTCGCGTCCACCGGCGCGCATCTGCATGGCACAGTCTGCAGCGGGTTGGCGGCGCTTTCCGGTCCACGGCATGGCGGTGCCACGGCGCGCACCCATGCCTTGATCGCCGACGCGCGCACCGCCGCTTCCACGCGCGATTTCGTGACCACCCGCTGGCAGCGTGGCGACGACCTGCCCGGGTTTGGCCACGTGCTGTATCCGCATGGGGATCCGCGCGCGGCTGAAATACTGGCGCGACTGCGTGCGACCCATGCCGGAACTCCGGCAATGGACACACTGGAAATCATCATCGCCACGGCCGAGGAAGTCAGCGGCCAGCGCCCCAACATCGACTTCATGCTCTCTGCCATCTGCCACGCCAACGCCCTGTCCGCCACGCCGGCGCTGGTCATGTTCGCCGCCGGCCGCGTCGCCGGCTGGCTGGCCCACGCGCTGGAGCAACAAGCCCAGGGCCGCCTGATCAGGCCACGGGCCAGCTACACCGGCATCACCCCGGCCACCCCACAGTGATTTGCGCGCTCAGCTGCCGAC
>JBDSUI010000022.1:0-5120 GCA_039927795.1 Pseudoxanthomonas sp. | reverse complement strand
AAATCCCAGTTGACCAGCGCCCAGAACGATTCCACATACTTCGGTCGCGCATTGCGATAGTCGATGTAGTACGCGTGTTCCCAGACATCGATGGTCAGCAGCGGCGTGTCTTCACCGGTCAGCGGCGTTGCGGCATTGGAGGTGCTGACCAGGGCCAGCGAACCATCCGCACGCTGCACCAGCCATCCCCAGCCGGAGCCGAACGTACCAATGGCGGTCTTGGTGAATTCTTCCTTGAACTTGGCAAAATCACCGAAAGCCTGGTTGATCAATTCGCCCACTTTGCCAGCGGGTTCGCCGCCACCGCCCTCGGCAGCCGGCTTCAGGCCATTCCAGTAGAACGTGTGGTTCCAGATCTGGGCCGCGTTGTTGAACATGCCGCCCTGCGATTTGCGGATGATTTCTTCCAGCGGCAGGCTGGCGAATTCAGTGCCTTCGATCAACTTGTTGAGATTGTCCACATAGGTCTTGTGGTGCTTGCCGTAGTGGAAGTCGATGGTCTCGCCGGAGATGTGCGGTTCCAGCGCCGTGCGGTCGTAGGGGAGCGGGGGAAGTTCGATGGCCATGGCTTTTCCTTTTGCATTGCTAGGCGGGGAGGGTGGGTCGCAACGGCGACGCCGTGCGAAGGCTTACAATGGGAGTCTACCCGACCGCGGTTCGTACGCCGTCAAAGCAGGAGAAAGCAGCATGCCGGTGATGGAACGGATCCAGGCCGAAGTCGAAAGCCATCCCATCGTGCTCTTCATGAAAGGCACGCCACAGTTTCCCATGTGCGGATTTTCCAGTCGTGCCGTGCACGCACTGACCTCGGCCGGTGCCGGCCAGGTCCGTACCATCAACGTGCTGGAAGAGCCCGAAATCCGGGCCAGCCTGCCGCGTTTCTCCAACTGGCCCACGTTTCCACAGCTTTTCATCCATGGCGAGTTGATCGGCGGCTGCGACATCACCCTGGAACTGTTCGAGTCCGGGGAGCTGCAGCGCATCGTTTCGGAGGCGGTTTCCCCGTGAGCCTGCTTGCCTTGCCGACGCGCGAAGCGGGTGCATTGCAGGGACGCGTGGTACTGATCAGTGGCGCGCAGGGCGGCCTGGGCAATGCGGCGGCGCAGGCCTGCGCCAGCGCCGGTGCCACGCTGGTGCTTCTGGGTCGCAAACCCGCCAAGTTGAACCGCATTTACGACGCCTGCGCGAAGCTGGGGCCTGAGCCCTTGCTGTATCCGCTGGACCTGGAAGGCGCCGCGCCCGATGACTACGCGGAGCTGGCCGACCGCCTGCAACGCGAACTGGGACGCCTGGACGGCGTGCTGCATTGCGCGGCCGAATTTCGCGGGCTCACCCCGCTTGAGCACACCGACCCGGCGAATTTTGCACGCGCCATCCACGTCAACCTGACCGCGTCGTGGTGGCTGTCGCAGGCCTGCCTGCCGCTGCTTCAGCAGTCCAGCGACGCGGCCCTGGTGTTCACCGTGGACGACATGAGCCGGGTTGGGCAGGCCTACTGGGGTGGCTACGGGCTGGCCCAGCATGGTCTGGCGGCCATGGTTGGCATGCTGCATGCGGAACTTGGTAATTCCAGCGTGCGTGTTTCTGCGCTGCAGCCAGGGCCCATGCGCACCTCGCTGCGGGCCAGGGCCTATGCCGATGACAACGACCCGCAGGCGCGTGACCCGGCCGACTATGCCCAGGCTTGCGTCACCCTGCTGTCACCTGCGGGCGCACCGCACCGCGGCCAGGTCTGGAGTCTGCGCGCTTGACCATCCTGTCGGCCGCCTTGCTGCTGTTCCTGATCCTGGATCCGCTGGGCAACATTCCGGTCTTCCTCAGTGTGCTCAAGCCATTGTCCCCACATCGCCAGCGCATCGTTCTGGCGCGCGAACTGCTGATCGCGCTGGGGGTCCTGATGGGTTTTCTATGGGGCGGCAAGTACGCGCTGGAGCTTATGCACCTGCGCCAGGAATCGGTGCAGATCGCCGGCGGCATTGTGCTGTTCCTGATCGGCATACGCATGATATTCCCGCGTCCCGAAGGCCTGATGGGCGAACTGCCCGGTGGCGAACCCTTCATCGTGCCCTTGGCCATCCCGCTGGTGGCCGGCCCGTCGGGCATGGCCGCCGTGATGTTGATGGGCAACGAAGCCGGTCGTCTGTGGGATTGGAGCCTGGCCCTGATGATCGCGTGGGGGGCCACGGCGGTGATCCTGTTTTCGGCAACTCTGCTTTACAAGTGGCTGGGCCGCAGCGCCCTGACCGCACTGGAACGCCTGATGGGCATGCTGCTGGTGGCCATTTCCGTGCAGATGTTCCTTGATGGAATAGGTACTTACCTGAAGTTGTCCCCGCCCAACATCTAGTTGGGTTCAGGTTGCACGTTAGCGCTTTTTCCCCGCGCTGGGGCGCAATGCGCGGTCACGACTCGGTCACAAATCAGGCCTATCGTGTTAACCTATTGTTAACCTTCGCAGACCCGTCGTCAGGGCCAAAGGGAACCCAACTTGTGACCGCTGCCACTTCTGCTGGAGCGCGTGCGCGCGCGTCTTGCAGCCGTTTCGCCTTCGCCAAATCCGTTTCGTCAATCCAGTATTGAGGCCTATCAAATGAATCAATCCCGTTTCCGGATGTCCAAGATCGCGCTTGGTCTCGTGGTCGCGCTCGCCGCGGCGCCTTCCTTCGCCCAGAGCACCTCCGCCGGTGTTGGCGGCCTGGTCACCGGCAATGACGGTGCGCCGGTACCCGGCGCTGAAGTCACCATTACACATACTGAATCCGGCACGGTCAGCCGCGCCACCACCGATGCCAGCGGGCGCTACAACGCACGCGGTCTGCGCGTCGGTGGGCCATACACGATCAGCGTAGTCAAGGCGGGTGCGGGCGCGAAGACGGAAGATGATATCTATCTGAACCTCAACCAGGTCAACACGGTGGACGCTGCGCTTAACGCTGACGTCACCACCCTGGAGACAGTCACGGCAATTGGGGTGGCTGGCGGTTCTGAAATTTTCAGCGCTACCAAGATGGGCGCGGGCACCAGCGTCAACCGCGATGCGATCGAAGCCATGCCGTCCATCGGCCGCAACATCCAGGACATCATGCGCATGGATCCCCGTGTGGCGCAGGTCAGCAAGGCAGACGGCGCAATCTCTGCCGGTGGCCAGAACACCCGTTACAACGCTATCCGCATCGATGGTGTCAGCACCAACGATCCATTCGGTCTGGAATCCAACAACCTGCCAACCGAGCGCCAGCCGGTCTCGATCGACGCGATCGAGGAAGTGAAGATCGACCTGGCCAACTACGACGTCACCACCACCGGCGGCACCGGTGCCGTGGTCAACGCCGTGACCAAGTCCGGTACCAATGAATTCCACGGCACCTTGTATGGCGTATACCGCGGTGACGACATGGTGGGCGATGACCGCAATGGCAATCCGTTCAACGGCTTCAACAAGGAAGAAACCTACGGTTTCACCTTTGGTGGCCCGCTGGTCAAGGACAAGCTTTTCTTCTTCGCCAACTACGAGAAGTTCACCCGCGGCGCGCCCGGTCCTGACCTGTTGAATAGTCCTTATGGACGCGGCGACATCACCAATACCGATATCGCAGCCATCCAGGCTGCAGCCGCCACCTATGGCTTCGACGCAGGATCGCTTACCGGTGCCGAATCGCTGGATACCAACATCGAGGAATACGCGCTGAAGCTGGACTGGAACATCAGCGACAACCATCGTGCCAGCTTGCGTTACAGCAAGCTTGAGCAGGACGTCGCCAAGATCCCGCCGAGCAGCTGGAACAATGCCATTTCCCTCAACACCCACTGGTACAACCAGAACAAGTCGTTCGAGAGCATCGTCGGCCAGGTGTTCAGCGACTGGAGCGACAACTTCTCCACCGAGATCAAGGTCTCGCAGCGCAACTATGATGCCATCGCCCAGCCAACCGCCAATCTGCCACATATCCGCATCGATTATGGCAACAACCAGGTGCTACTGGGCACCGAGCAGAATAGGCACGTCAACACCGTGCTGACCGAGGAAAACAGCCTGTTTTTCGCCGGTAACTGGTTCGTCGGCGACCACACGGTCAAGTTCGGCTTCGACTATGCCGAGAACGACATCTACAATTACTACGGCCGGAATCAGAACGGCTACTACCGCTTCAGCAATCTGAACGACTTCATTTCGGGCACGCCGCGAGAGTACTTCTATCGTGAGCCTTTGCCCGGTGGCAGCTATGACGACATCCCGGCCGAGTTCACGATCAAGAACACCGGGTTTTTCCTGCAGGACACGTGGGCCGTCAACTACAACCTGAGCCTGCTGTTCGGTCTGCGTGCCGACAAGCCGTCGTTTGGCGGCAGTCCGGACGCGAACGACTGCATTTCCTCGGCCCCCAATCCTGCGGGTACGGGTGTGGCGAGCTGCCGCTTCGGTGGCTATGGCTACGACAACACCGCGCTGATCGACGGCATCGTCTGGCAGCCCCGTCTTGGCTTCAACTACACCTTTGATAACTACCGTCCCATGCAGCTGCGTGGCGGCGTTGGCTTGTTCATGGGTGCAGCGCCCAATGTCTGGCTGTCTGGCAGCTACCAGAACACCGGCGTGGCCTACGTGGAGTACGGCGGAACCAATGGCGGCTTCGGCCCTATCTTCAGCCCCGATCCCAACAACCAGCAGACGCCCGGTACCGGTGGCGGCCGCCAGAACGTCGACATCCTGCACCCCGACCTGAAGCAGCCGTCGGTATGGAAAGCCAATCTGGCGTTTGACCATGAGCTTCCGTTTGGTGGCCTGGTTGCCTCGGCTGAGTTGTTGCTGACTAGGGTCAAGGATGCGATTTACTTCGAGCGCCTTGATCTTGGTGCTCCCAACTCGATCGTGGGTCCCGATGGTCGAGTGATGTATTACAACAACAACGGCCTGGACCCTTCGCGTTGGTTGACTTCGCTTTCGTCGGCCACTGGCGGTAGTTCGCGCTACAACCGTCTGCCCTATGCTGGGGATGTGATGCTGGCGCGCAACACCGACCAGGGTCGCAGCCAGCAATTCACCGTCAGCCTTGAAAAGCCGATGGCCGAGAACTGGTCGTGGCTGCTTGCCTACACCTACACCGCGGCCAAGGAAGTCA
>JBDSUI010000021.1:0-8490 GCA_039927795.1 Pseudoxanthomonas sp. | reverse complement strand
GTCTGGCCGGGCTCGATAGTGCGGGTCAGGACCACGCCATCGACCGGCGAAGTAATCACCGTGCGCTGCAGGTTGACCCGGGTGGTCTGGGTGGAAGCAACCTGCTGTCGGATCTGTGCCTGCGAGGAATTCACCTGTGCGCGGGCCTGTTCCAGGCTGGTGCGGGCCAGGTCCACGTCACTCTGCGCGACCAGTTTCTGCTTGCCCAGTTCGGCCTTGCGCGCGTAGTCGAGTTCGGCATTGCGCAGCGCGGCGCGGGCCTGGGTCAGAGTCGCGTTGGCGCTGGCGATCTGCGCGGTGCCCTGCTCGATCTGTGCTTCATAGCTGCTGGGGTCGATGCGTGCCAGCACGTCGCCCTTCTTCACTTGGCTGTTGAAGTCGACCAGCACGTCGGTGACCTGGCCGGAGATCTGGCTGCCCACCGTCACTGTGGAGATGGCGCTGAGCGTGCCGGTGGCGGAAATTGCTACGCGAATATCGCCACTTTCCACCGCGGTGGTGCGGTAAGCGCCCTCCTCCGCCTGGTCCTTGCGCTGGCTCCAGACCCAGTAGCCCGTGCCCAGCAGGGCAAGCACCACGGCTGCAATCACAAGGCGGACCCGCAGCTTTCGGGATCGGGAAGGGCTCAGGCGCTGTGGATTCATGCTTGATCAGGCTCCAGGGTCGGACGGGTCAGGCATAAACGCACGGCACCCGCTCCGCGTTGACATCGAGCACCCCTGAAATCACGTCTGGCAGCGCGTGGCCGGCCAACGATGCTGTCAATTCCGCTCATTGATCTGGTTCACTGACCTTCGGTCATCGGCTGCCAATTACGCAAAACGTATGGTTGCGGTGGTCCCGCGGCCAAGCGCGCTTTCCAGCTCCACCTTCCAGCCGAATCGGTCGCACAGCTTGCGCACGATGGAAAGACCCAGACCTGTGCCTTGCTGACGCGAGGGATCTGCGCGATAGAACGGCTCGAACGCATGCGCCATGGCGTCGTCGCTCATGCCTAGGCCCGTGTCCCGCACGATGAAGCGGTCCTGCTCCAGGATCACATCGATGCTGCCTTCGTCGGTGTAGTTGCAGGCGTTGCGCAGCAGGTTGCTGACCACTACGTGCATCACCCGTGGTGGCGCATGCAAGCGTGGTTTGGCATTGCAGGTCACCGCAAGGTCCACCGGCTTGCCAACCAGCAGTCCTCGCGCATTGTCGGCTTCGTCCAGGATGATGTCGGCCAGGTCAAAATCCTCGCTCTGCGGCTCCACGTCCACTTCCCGCGCCAGGATCAGGAAAGCGTCGATGACCGCTTCCATGTCGCGTCCAGCGCGCTGGATGCGTTGCAGTGAACGCGTGACCCTCGGCGAGGACTCCTCGGCCATGGCCATGTCACTGGCCACACGGATCACGGTCAGCGGCGTGCGCAGCTCATGGCTGGCGTCGCGGGTGAAATCGCGCTCACGTTCCACATGCGTGCTTACGCGCTGGGCCAGGCCATGCAGCGCAGCCGCCAGTTGTCGTGCCTCGCCCTGCACGTCGTTCGGCAGTTTGTCCGAAGCCAGGCCGCTGACATCCGGACGGCGCGGATCCCAATCAGACACTTGCCGCGCCAGCCAGCTCACCGGTGAGACCAGCCGTTTGGAAGCGCGGTAAGTCAGCCAGGAAACGAAATAGATCGCGACCAGGGTCAGGATGATCGGCAACGTGCCGAAGTAGAACGCCAGTCGCTCGGCCTGGGAACGCTGGAATACCAGGTACAGCCGGCCAGCTGGCTTCTCGTCCACCAGTACCAGCAGACCATCGTCTTTGAGCTCGAAGAATCCAGACTTCAAGGCACGCAGGTTTTCCGGCAATACCAGGCTGGAGTGGCCGCGCTGCACCAGGTAACCGCGCATGTTGTAGGTATTGGGCGGCGGCTGCGATTCGGAGGCGCCGTACAGGTTCCAGTAGTGCGCAGCCTCTTCCTGCAACGCGGTGTTGATCAAGCTGTGCTTGATCACAGCCGACACCAGGAACACACCCAGCACTATGGCAAGGCTCGCCAGTACCACCTGGATAATGAAGGCGATGCGGATCTTTCGCGATAAGCCGTGCGGCATGTTTAGCTTCCGTGCGCGCTGGACCTGACCAGTGTGGCCATCGGGTTCAGGTGATATCGGCGATGCGGTAACCCGCACTTTGCACGGTATGCAGCAGGGGCTTGTCGAACGGCTTGTCGATGACCTTGCGCAGGTTGTAGAGATGGCTGCGCAGGGTATCGGAATCGGGCAGACCGTTGCCCCATATCTCGCGCTCTATCTCCTGGCGCGTCACCACGCGTGGTGATTCCCGCATCAGGATGGTCAGCAGACGCAGGCCGATGGGCGACAGCATCAACTCGGCGCCGCCGCGGGTCGCACGCATGCTCACCGGGTCCAGCACCAGGTCGGCGACCTTCAGCACTTCGGCACCTACCTGCCGGCGTTCGCGGCGAATCAGCGCGCGCAGCCGCGCTTCCAGTTCCTGTATCGCGAAAGGCTTGGTCAGGTAGTCATCGGCGCCTGAACCCAGGCCGGTCAGCTTGTCGTCCAGGGTGTCGCGTGCGGTGAGCATCAACACCGGCGTTGACTTGCGCGCTTCATTACGCAGTCGACGGCACACTTCCATGCCATCCATGCGCGGCAACATCAGGTCAAGGACCAGCACGTCGTAACTGTTTTCCACCGCAAGCCGGTAGCCGTCCAGTCCATCAGTTGCATAGTCGACCTCGAAGCCACGTCCCTCCAGATATTCGCCAATCATTTCGGAGATATTTCGGTTGTCTTCCACCACCAGCACCAGTCCGGCTGATTCCTGAGCTTGACGCATGCGACCCCCATTGAATTCTTCAGGTTTGTGAAACTACCTGCATCCAAGTTGACGGCATGTGAAGGCCGCCGGAGAGCCCGCCAGACGGTAGTCTTGACCCCTCCGACCCCCGCCATTTCTCCTGCCATGACCGCACGCCTGCTACCCCTGCTCCTGCTGCTCGGCTCCAATATCTTCATGACCTTTGCGTGGTACGGACACCTGAAATACAAGACCTCGCCGCTGCTGGTGGCCATCGTGGCGAGTTGGGGTATCGCCTTTTTCGAGTACACGCTGATGGTGCCGGCCAACCGTCTGGGCAGCACGGTCTATTCGGTGGTGCAACTGAAGACGATCCAGGAAATCCTGACGTTGCTGGTGTTCGCGGGGTTCTCTACCTGGTATCTGGGTCAGCCGCTGAAATGGAATCACTACGCCGCGTTTGGCCTGATCGTCGGCGCGGCATGCCTGATGTTCTACGAACCCGCCGCGTCGCTTACAGCCTGACCTTCCCAATCAGGACGTCCTTGAACATGACCCAATCACCGGCGAACGAATACAGCGGATGCTGGAACGTAGCCGGACGGTTCTTCTCGAAGAAGTAGTGCCCAACCCAGGCAAAACCATAGCCGCAGAACAACGCACCCAGCGCCCACCAGGCATTGCCGGTGCCCACTGCGGCAGCCAGCAGGACCAGTACGCCGCAGCTGCCGATGAAGTGCAGCCGCCGCGAAACGCGATTGCTGTGCTCCTGCAGATAAAACGGATAGAACTCGCGGAAGCTGGCGAAGCGGCGCATGTGTTGTCCGTAGGGCAGATGGTACGAGGCCCGAACATGATGACGCCCATGCCAAGCAGGCACAATGAGGCGCCCAACAGATCCCAGCGTGTAGGTTTTATTGGATTCACCCACCACAGCCGGCCGCTCGCAACCGTTACATAGACCCGACCCTAGGCGGCATAGATCCCCTGCCGGAAGCGGTCGGGTGCAAGGTCAGCAGCCAGGCGAACAACGCCAGCCTGCCAGCGGCTGAATCAACAACCAGGCGCTGCCTTCCTTGCGCAACTACACATACGGGAGGTAGCAGCCCACGATCTCGGCAACGGCCGTGACCACGAACAGCAACAAGGTCTTCATTGCGTCCCGCGCTCCAGGCGCTTGGCACGGTCCCAGTACGCGTCCTGCTGCTCCAGCGGCATGCCCTGTAGCGTGGCACCGTCCGCTGCCGCCATGGCTTCCATGCTGCGGAAGCGGCGTTCAAACTTGTGGTTGGCGTGGCGCAATGCAGCGCCCACGTCGACCTTGGCATGACGCGCCAGGTTGGCGCAGACAAACAGCACATCACCGATTTCGTCCTGCAGGCGCTGCTGGTTGTCGGCCACGGGACCCTGCGCGAATTCCACGCGCACCTCTTCTATTTCCTCGTGCAGCTTGGCGATGACCGGATCGGTTCCCGGCCAGTCGAAGCCCACGCGCGCCGCGCGCGACTGCAGTTTCACCGCCCGTTGCCATTCCGGAAGACCACGCGAGATGCCTGCAAGTGCTGAGGCGTCCGCGTCACCGGCCGCCTCGCGTTCTCGGCGCTTCTGCGCTTCCCATTGGCGGGTCTGCGCATCGGCGTCCTCAACAGTGGCGCCGGCGAACACGTGCGGGTGCCGCCGCACCATCTTGTCGCAGATCGCGGCTACCACGTCGCCAAAATCAAATGCGCCCTGCTCTTTGGCCATCTGCGCGTGAAAGACCACCTGCAGCAACAGGTCGCCCAGCTCGTCCTTCAGATCGGGCAGGTGGTTGCGGTCAATTGCATCGGCCACTTCGTAGGCTTCTTCGATGGTGTAAGGCGCGATGCTGGAAAAATCCTGCTGAAGGTCCCAGGGGCAACCGTGCTCGGGGTCGCGCAGGCGGGCCATGATGGACAGCAGTTCGTTGAGGTCTGGCGGCGCGTTCACGGGAATGCTCTCTGGATCAGGTACGCGAAAATTCAATTAATCCTGCAGCGCGGGGCTTGCGAGGCTGCGGTACGTTGCGGCTGTTTCGCCTGCAGCGGGAGCTGCCGGGCAAGCCCGGCACTACAAGGGGTCTCAGAGCCAGGATTTCCAGGGCAGGCAAGGATCACCCAGCGCCAGGAAATCTCCGTTCAACAGCGTCTCGCGCTGGTTGTAGCGGAAGGGGCGACCATCCGCTGCGAGTACCGCGCCGCCGGCCGCCTCCAGCACGCATTGGGCTGCCGCTGTATCCCACTCCGAAGTCGGGCCGAAGCGCGGGTAGACATCCATGGCGCCTTCGGCGATGCGGCAGAACTTGAGCGATGAACCCAGGCCGATGATTTCGGTGTCCCCCATCCTGGCCAGCAACGCGGTAGTGCGTGCATCGCGGTGCGAGCGACTGGCCCCTACGCGCAATGCGCCGGTGGCCGGGCTCCGGGTGCGCAGCAGTTGGTCGGTTTCGCCCTCGCGTCGATAGGCCTGCTGCCCGCGCACGCCATGCCACAGCACCCCGCCAACCGGCGCCAGGACCACGCCGAAGACCGACACGCCTTCGTCGATCAGCGCGATATTGACCGTGAACTCACCGTTGCGCTTGACAAATTCGCGGGTGCCGTCCAGCGGGTCGACCAGCCAGTAACGCTTCCAGTGACGGCGCACCTGCCACGACACGGTGGCAGACTCCTCTGACAGCACCGGCCATTCCGGCGTCAAACGCCCCAGTCCATCGACAATGAGGTGATGGGCGGCAACGTCTGCGGCCGTCAGCGGGCTGTCATCGGACTTGCTTTGGACCTCGAAGGCGTGTTGGTACACATGCAGGATGGCGGCGGCGGCCTCGCGCGCGATGGCGATGACGGCCTCCTGCAGGTCCGCAGTCACCAGGCTCATGCGGGATTCCTCAGCCATTCCCTAGCTATGAACAAGGCCGCCAGCGAGCGACCCTCGGAAAAATCATCGCGCAGCATCAACTGATCCAGCGCATCCAGTTTCCATGGCACCACTTCCAGTTCCTCGGGTTCGTCGCCAGGTAGACGCTCTGCATACAGGTCGCGCGCCAGCACCAGCCAGGACTGGTGACTCATGTACGTCGGCGCCAGGCTCATGGCCCGCAGTACATCGATCTGGCGGGCGCCGTAGCCGGCTTCTTCCTTCAGTTCGCGGTCGGCAGCCTGGGCCGGTGTTTCGCCGGCATCGATGCGACCCTTGACCAGCCCCAGCTCGTAGCGGTGCAGGCCGGCGGCATATTCACGCACCAGCAGCACGGTCTCGTCATCCAGCATGGGGACTACCACGACGGCGCCGTGCCCGTTCGGCTTCTGCCGATAGAAGCGCCGACGCTCGCCATTGCTGAATTCCAGATCCAGCTCTTCCACCTTGCGCTCCGAAGGACCTTCCGGCCTTTCGGTGATGCGGTGAATGATGGGCAGGCGCCGGCTCATCGACACGTACCGGTGCGATGGCACGTGGCGGCCGATATGATGGAGGGATGCAGGAAAAAGACCATGAAGCACAAATGCTAACAGAGGCCGAAGACTGGCGTCGCCGCGATCTTTCGGTGTTATGGCATCCGTGCACGCAGATGCGCGAGCACCCGGACATCCTGCCGCTGGTCCCCATCGAGCGCGGCGAAGGCGCCTGGCTGGTGGGCTACGACGGGCGCCATTACCTGGATGCCGTGAGCAGCTGGTGGACCAATCTGTTCGGCCACAGCGAAGCGCGCATAGCGGCGGCGATTGCGCAGCAGGCGCAGAGGCTGGAACAGGTGATGCTGGCCGGTTTCTCGCACGCACCCGCCGTGCGCCTGGCCGAACGCCTGCTGGCCCTGTCTCCACGCCAGCCTGACCGCCCACCACTGGCCAAGGTGTTCTATGCCGACAATGGCTCGGCCGGGGTGGAAGTGGCCCTGAAGATGGCCTTCCATTATTTTCACAACCGCGGCGAACACCGGCGCAGCAAGTTCATCGCGCTGGAAAACGGCTACCACGGCGAAACCATAGGTGCGCTGGCGGTCGGCGACATCCCGCTGTACCGGCGCGTGTACGCGCCGCTGCTCAGCGAAGCCCTGTTCGCGCCGTCGCCCGATGCCTATCTGGCGCTGCCCGGAGAGTCCGCAGCCGGACGCGCACTGCGCGCAGCCGACGGCCTGGCCGATCTGCTCGAAAGAAATGCGGGTGAAATATGCGCCCTGATCGTCGAACCCCGGGTGCAGTGCGCCGGTGGCATGCGCATGCACGATCCGGTCTACCTGCGGCGCGCACGCGAACTGTGCGACGCGCATGGGGTGTTCCTGATCGCCGATGAAATTGCCGTGGGCTTCGGCCGCACCGGACCCCTGTTCGCCAGCGCGGACAGCGGGGTCATGCCCGACCTGCTGTGCCTGTCGAAAGGCCTGACCGGCGGCTTCCTGCCGCTGGCCGCCGTGCTGGCGACGCAAACGATATACGACGGATTCCTGGACGATTCGCGTGAGCGCGCCTTCCTGCATTCGCATAGCTACACCGGCAATCCGTTGGCCTGTGCTGCGGCGCTGGCCACGCTGGACATCTTCCAGTCGGACGACGTGCTTGCGCGCAACCGCACGACCGCTGCGAGGATGGCCACACTGGCTGAGCCCTTCGCCTCGCTGCCACACGTCGCCGACGTGCGCCAGGCGGGCATGATCGTGGCTTTCGAACTGGCAAGCGACGGACGCGGGCGCACACCCTTTGCAGGCGCGCAGAAAGTTGGCCTGAAGGCGTATCGCGCGGCGCTGGCACGCGGCGTGGTGCTTCGCCCTCTGGGCGACGTGCTGTACTGGATGCCGCCGTACTGCATCGATGACATGCAGTTGACCTTGCTGGCCGACACCACCCGGATTGCCATTGCCGAGGCGGTCGCATGAGGCTTACCCGTTGCCATGTAGGCCTGCCGCTTTCCACGGGCGCCACCGTGGTACTACCCGAGTCAGCCGCCGCGCACCTGGTGCGGGTGCTGCGCCTGCGCGAAGGCGACCAATGCCTGCTCTTCAACGGCGACGGTCACGACTACGGCGCGCGCATCACCTCGGCGGGCAAGCGCGAGGTTACGGTGCTGATCGTGTCGGCGCTGCGTATCGACAACGAATCCCCGCTGCGCATCACCCTGCTGCAGGGCATCGCGCGCGGCGAGAAGATGGACCTGATCCTGCAGAAGGCTACCGAACTGGGCATTGCCAGCGTGGTTCCGGTACTGGCAGAGCGCACCGAGGTGAAGCTGGATGCCGAACGCACCGAGAAGCGGATGGCGCACTGGCGCAGCGTGATCGTGGCGGCCTGCGAACAATCCGGACGCGCCCAGCTTCCTGCACTCGCGTCGCCGGCCACGCTGGCTGCGGCAGCCGGGACGCTGCATGGCAGCGCACTGAAGCTGATTCTTGACCCCGCTGGTGAGCACCTGCTGTCGGGTCTGTCGGCGCCGGCCGATCAACAGCTGGCCATCGCCATCGGGCCCGAAGGCGGCTGGTCGCCACGTGATCGTGAGCTGTTGCGGGCAGCAGGCTTCACGGGCCTGAGGCTGGGGCCGCGGGTCTTGCGCACCGAGACCGCCGGGCTGGCTGCCATCGCTGCGCTGCAATCACGTTTCGGGGATCTGTAGCGCCGGGTTGCTGGTGCGCATTGGGATCACGAACGCTCAGCGACTGCGCAGTGCCACGATCCTGATCACATCATCCAGCAA
>JBDSUI010000020.1:0-4999 GCA_039927795.1 Pseudoxanthomonas sp. | reverse complement strand
ATCAAACGCCCCGGCCTGCGCCATGTATTGGTTGTCACTGGCCGACTGCTCAGCCCGCGCGAATCCATCCGGCGCCACCAGGAACGCGCCTCGCGCGGTGGGCGGGCCGAAGTCGGCGGGGCATTGGCGTGCGAACTGCAGGAACGCGGGGGTATCGCGGGTAATCATCGGAAGGCCAGGCCAGCTCGCGCATACGAATTATCGGGCTGGCAACCATAGCGAAACCCGGTGGCCGGCAACAGCGGGATCAGCGTGCATCCAGGATGACCTCTTCGTGCCACAGACTCACGATCGCCCCGCACCAAGGACTTACTGGGTGATGCGCTGCAGATGATAGGCGGACTTGCTGTCCCGTGGACAACCATGGTTTCGCGCAAGCTTGCTCGCCGACATTTGCGCTCACTGAGGTAGACCCCCGCCAAAGCCGGGATCGGATCCATCATCCTAATCGCCAGCACTCAGGCAATGATCAGGCGTCGCTCACGCTCCTGCTGCTGGACTTGCGGCTGCTGACTCTGGATTTCCTGATGCACCTGCGCCGTGCTCTTCTCAATCGGCTCGGCCGCCGCCTGCGCCTTGTCCAGGTGCACGCGGTGATGGGCGGGATCGTTAGGTGCACCCTGCATTGCGAACAGGCCAGTGCCGTTGCTGCTCTGCACGATATGGTCGATACGGGTCAGACCGCTGGCCTTGGCCTCGAAGACCGCAGCGCCGGCCGCGTTCTCCAGCGCCTGTCGGTTCTTGAAGGCCTGCGGACCGAGTTGCTCCATCCCCTTCACCGCCTGCTGGTACAGCGCACTATCGGGATGCCGCGGATCGGAGAGCAACGGCGCCTCCTTCGACTTCGCCAGTGCCTCAAGCGTCTGCGGACCCACCACGCCGTCGGCTTTCAACCCATGCGCCTGCTGATAGGCCTGCACCGCTTCCTTGGTGCGATCACCGAATCCGCCATCCTCGCGCAACGCGCGGCCTACTTTGTCGCGGCAGCCGAAACTGTTCAAGGTGTCCTGGAGTTGGCGGATGCTTTCGTTCTTCTCGCCGTAACGGAGCACACCGCCGCTATCATTTTTTCCGGGCTGTGCTGCGGCAACCGGGCTGCGTTCGTTGGACTGCTGACTCGTCGGGCGGCCTAAATCCCCCGCCGACAGTTTTTCCAAAAGCTCCGGCGTCAACGCCTTTTCCCACTTCTCGTAACGCGCCTGGCGATCCGCCAAACCATTCTCGCCACCGTTGATGGCGTGCGTGGCCTTGGCGACATCTTCGCGTGAAAAATCCGGCACACGGGCCTTCCAATACCAGGTCGCAATCTTCGCGGCATTATCGGGCTCCGCGGCTAACTCCGGACTTCTCAGCAGATCCAGTCCCAGAGCTTCTCCCGCTGCGCGGTAATTGTCCTTGCCGGTAAGCTGCATATATCCACGTCCGTGGAATTTGAAACCGTCGCCTGGTTCGTCATTTCCCATGCGTCCGCCGTACATCAGCTCAGCCAGCTTTTCAGCCTTGCCCTGCAGGGCCTCCAGTCGC
Organism: Pseudoxanthomonas sp.; assembly: GCA_039927795.1. Classification (GTDB taxonomy): domain Bacteria; phylum Pseudomonadota; class Gammaproteobacteria; order Xanthomonadales; family Xanthomonadaceae; genus Pseudoxanthomonas_A. The sequence goes on along the minus strand of JBDSUI010000020.1, from coordinate 3,475 downwards.
GCGCCTTCCAGCGCCTCCTTGCCTTCCCGCATGGCGGAGTTGACCGGAATCTGCCAAGCGCCCTTGGTGTACCTGAAACTCTCCTCCAGGCGGGTAAGACCACCCGACTCATGGCCCACTTGCGCCATGAAGTTCGCCAGCTCTTTTTGAGAGCGGATTCCCGCCGTGCTCGCCGCCTGCAACAACTGTGCTTCCCTGTCCGTTTTCATCATGTAGCTCCTCATCCCTGATGATGGAACTCTGCCGCTCTCTGGCCTGGAATCCATTCCCGCTACCAAAGAAACCTTTCCTTTACTTTCCCTCCACTTTCGGCAAGGTCTCCGGATCGAATTCCTCAAAACGAATCGTGTTGAAATCCTTGTCGTTCAGTTCGATGTGCGCCACTTCTCCCGTGCCCGTATCAATCACGGTTCGCACCACTTTGTCCAATAGCCAGTCCCGCTGCTCGGTCGCGTATTTGAAGGCATACTCGTCGGACCAGCGTTCGCGCGAGCCGCCTTCAGTAACAACCTTGAACTGGCCTTTGCCCACTTGTATGTATCCGAACGGATCTCCCGCCATACCACCACACTGCGCGCAGGGAACAAGCTTGTCGTTCTTCCTGACCTTCTGCAGTTTTCCAGCACCATTACGCACTATCAGCAAGACCGTTCTCGGCACGCCTTCGCCCAACTTCTCGTTGCCAGCACCCGGGTGATCCAGAACCAAAACTGCGCCCCGCTCTCCGGTGCCCTTGAGGTCGCCTTGCTGGCTGTCCAGGATTCTCCCATTGCCTTCAACAAAAGCATCTAGCTGATCCGCCATGAGTTCATCCGTGTAACTAGATAATTCGCTCGTATTAGCAGCAGGCGGCACGGCTATCTGCGCACTTGTTTCTTCCGATAAAGCTGTTGCATCCGCCAGTGTGGATGACGGCGTACCCGCTTGGCAGGCGCCAACTACAACTGCGCACGCCATAACGACGCCTATCCTAAAGTGCATGCGAATACTCCTGACCAAATCGTGTTCTGTTGAACATATTGCCTTCCCTCTGATCTTCTCCGCAGTCTTGTTGATGCTGACGCCTTAGTCTTCCTCTTTCTCGACCGAGACGTCTCGGGTGCCGAAGTTTTCTGTGTCGATGTCTCGTTCCGGTTGCGGCTGGTGCGCCCTGGAAGCTACATCTTCATCGAACGCTGCTGTTCCTGTTCGCGCGCCTGTTGCGTCCCGGGCCTGGTTTCCTGCTGCACCTGCACCGTGCTCTTTTCAATCGGCTCGGCTGCCGCCTGCGCCTTGTCCAGGTGTACGCGGTGGTGTGCCGGATCGTTGGGTGCACCTTGCATCGCGAACAGACCGGTGCCGTTGCTGCTCTGCAAGACGTGATCGATCTGCTTAAGACCACTGGCCTTGGCCTCGAATACCGCAGCACCGGCAGCATTCTCCAGTTCCCGGCGACTGGTAAACGCTTGCGGGCCCAACTTCTCCATGCCCTTTACTGCCTGCTGAAACATCGCATTGTCGGGGTGGCGCGGGTCCGAGAGCAGCGGAGCCTGCTCTGACCTCTTCAATGCCTGTAGGGTTTGTGGGCCGGCGATACCATCGGCCTTCAAGCCGTGCGCTTGCTGGTAAGCCTGCACCGCTTGTTTGGTCAGATTACCGAAACCGCCGTCTTCTTTGAGGGCACGACCTTGCTGATCCCGATAGCCAAGCCTGTTGAGGCTATCCTGCAGACGACGGATGTCTTCGCCGCTTTCGCCCTGCTTGAGCAGGCCGTCGGAAGCCGCTGTTTTTGGTGTTTGCGCCGCTGGTGAAGTTGGCGTTTGAGTTTGCGTCTGTCCCTGGGCCTGATTCTGATGTTTATCCTGCAGCAGGGTGCGCGCGTCGGCCAGGGGATCGGTGGCGTACAACTTCACACCGTTTGCCTGCTTGCGTTCCAGGTATCTGTCCAGCGAACTCAGCTCCACACCTTCGCCACCACGTGACTGGCTGATCATCAGCTCGCCACTCTTCGGGTCGCGCACCACCATGGTGATGTGGTCTATACCCTTGTAACGGCCGGCGTCCCACTTGGTAGGTCCGTTGTCTTCGCCAATGATCATGCCTTCTTTCAGAACATTGCGGGTAACGGCACTGCCCTGGATCATGACACCCGAGCGCGCCTGGGCTTTGTCTACGATCATCGCCGCGCCATCTGTGCCGAGCTTGAACAGTTCATTCTTGGCGAAAACCTCGCGCCCGGCCTTGGCATTGATTTCGGCCATGGTCGCGTTCTGCATGGTGGCCACCCATCCCGAGCAGTCGACGTAGCCCTGATCCGGATGTTTTCCGTCAATGCCCGGATACTTGCCACTCATGGCGTACTTCACATGGTCGTACTTCACGCTCAGACCATGGGCAGCGGTCAGTGAGATTGCGTGAGCTGCGGCGGCGGCTGGTGCGCCCGCGCCAGTTTGCGTTGGCAGGCCCTGCGTGGGGGCTGCTGGTTGCGGCACGGAAGGCTGCCGGGTGCCGGTCACCGGTTCAATGCCCTTTTCCGGAATCCGCACGCGGTCGAACTTTTGATCCCAGTACTGGGTGAAGGTGGTGGCCATGTCGCGGTCTGACATCTTCCGGAAGTCCGCATACTTGGTACCGACCACGGCTTCCAGGTCGCGGGAACTGACGTTGTTCAGGATATTGGCGCGGGTATCGTCGCGGCCGAAGCTGCCGGTGGCGATTGCTGTCTGGATCGAACGATAGCCTGCACCACCCTGCTGGTGGGCCATGTACATATCCAGGCCATCGGGCTCAGGCTTGCCGGAAAGATACGGACGCCCGTCGCGTTCGTGACGATTGAGCAACACCTGCCGGTTGTCCAGGTAAAGTCGTGCTGCCGCATCGGTATTGGCCACCGCATCCAGCTCACGTCCGCGGATGCCGTAGGCGTCTGCAGTGCCGGGAACGAACTGGAACAAGCCTTTGGCGCCAGCAGCGCCACGAGAGGCCTGCTCATTAAAGGTGCCACCGGTTTCGATATAGGCGAAACGCATGAAGTCATCGCGTGGGATGTTGCGTTCGCGTGCCTCGTTCTCGATGATGTCGAGGACTTCCCGCCTGCTGTAATCACGTTCCATGTTCATTCCTTTGGGTTGAGTTGCAGCGAAGTTAGCCGCGGTGCGTCAACCGAACCCATCCTTGGGTTCTGAGCATTAGGTCAACTTTGTTTTGTCTTATTTGTACTGCTTGGTAGCGGCGTCGTAGCGATACTCGGTGGTATCGGCCGGACCCAACGTGCGGATCTTTCCGCCTTCCACAATTTCTGTACCGCTGCGCGCAACCCGGAGCAGCGGAAAGTCGCCCTGGGGCTGGGGCACAAAGCTCAACGTGCCGGCACTCTTGGCACACACAATCTTGGCTCCCTCTTCCTCATCACAGGCCGCACCATTGTCCGCCCCGACGACGACATTGCCCACGTAGACCCAACGCTGCTCATCGGTCCGCGTCAACTCGCGCGGAT
>JBDSUI010000019.1:0-26985 GCA_039927795.1 Pseudoxanthomonas sp. | reverse complement strand
GGGCTGGTTGTCTGCGGTCAAGGCGACATTGGTGAAGATGGTGTCGTGGGCAATGGTCGCCAGCGCATTGGGATTGGAATCGTGCGAGGTGCCAGGCGCCACGCCGAAGAAGCCCGCTTCCGGGTTGATGGCATACAGACGTCCATCGGCGCCGGGCCGCATCCAACAGATGTCGTCGCCCACCGTCCACACTTTCCAGCCTGCCTCGCGATAGCTTTCGGGCGGGATCAGCATGGCCAGGTTGGTCTTGCCGCAGGCAGACGGGAACGCGGCGGCAATGTAATGGGTTTCGCCGCGCGGATTTTCGATGCCGACAATAAGCATGTGCTCGGCCAGCCAGCCTTCCTGACGGGCCTGCCAGGAGGCAATGCGCAGTGCATGGCATTTCTTGCCCAGCAAGGCATTTCCACCGTAGCCCGAGCCATAACTCTTGATGCTCAGCTCTGCCGGGAAATGCATGATGAAGCGGCGGTCCGGGTCAAGTTCGCCGATGGAATGCAGGCCTTTGACGAAGCTGCCCTCTGCCTCGATGCGCGCCAGGGCCGCGGCGCCCATGCGCGTCATCAGGCGCATGTTGGCCACTACGTAGGGCGAATCGGTGATCTCAACCCCACAGCGCGCCAGCGGCGAATCAATCGGGCCCATGCAATAGGGAATGACGTACAGGGTGCGGCCGCGCATGCAGCCGGCAAACAACGCGTCCATCTGGCTGTGGCCGTCAGCCGGCGACATCCAGTGATTATTGGGCCCAGCCTCTTCGCGCTGGCTGGTGCAGACGAAGGTCAGGTGCTCCACCCGCGCCACGTCGCTGGGATCGGATCGATGCAGCCAGCTGCGCGGATGTGTATCGGGATTGAGCGGCAAAAGCGTGCCGCATTGCTGCATCTGCTGCAGCAATGCGGCGTATTCGGAGTCACTGCCATCGCACCAGTGCACCGAATCCGGCTGGGTCAGCACGGCGGTCTGCGCAACCCAGTCATTCAAGGATTCCAGGCGGCTGCCTGGCTTGACCTTCCCCTGCGGAAATGAAGTCGCTGCGTTCATCCTTGCCCTCCCAGGCCGCTATGGTTACCCGTGCAACCAGCAGTCTACCCGGGCGGACGGGACCCATCGTGCTGCCGCAGGATTCACTGGTCTGCCCAGACCTTACCAGCCTTTCCGCTGACCGCAGACAGGCGGAAATGCCGCTGCAAGCTCGGCTGCGACGCGGCCAGATTTGCTTGCCAAGCGCGCTGGAGTTGCGGGGCACGTTTCCTGGGCGACAGTCGTATGGGTCATCAGGTCGATCTGGTGGGTCATGACGGTGGTCAGCATGGCCACCGGGATGGCACCGGTCCCTGTCGGGTTCAAAAGTATGCGAGGTTCAAGGTCACACCCGGCATACCGGCAGCAAACACACCGACCGGCCTGTCTAGTCCGGGATCAGGGTGCTGATCACGTGTTCCACGTAGGCTTCAAACTCTTCGAGGTGCAGGCGTGGCTGCTGCAGTTGCAGCGCCAGTTGCAGGAAGCCCAGATAGGCCGAATACGCCAGACGTGCACGATGCTGGGCCTCGGTGCGGCCCAGGCCCGCCTGCCGGAACGAAGCCACCAGGTATTCCAGGCGGCGCTGCGAGACCCGGTTGATCACGGGCTGTACGGCCGGGTGGTCCAGGGCCTTCAACAGCTCGCTGTAGATGACATGCGGTTTGACTTCGTGGGCGACCAGCAGGAACAGCTCGCGCAGGCGTGCACGCGGATCGGGCACAACCTCCAGACTGCCGAATACGCTTTCCTGCTCAATTGCCTCCCAGCGCTCCAGCGCAGCCTGCAGCAGCGCGTCGCGTGACGGGAAATGCCAATAAAAGCTGCCCTTGGTGACGCCCAGCCGGCGTGCCAGCGGCTCTACCGCCACTGCCGCCACGCCTTGCTCGGCAATCAGGTCCAGCGCTGCCTGCGCCCAGTCCTCGGCACTGAGACGCGCTGCGCGTGGTGAGGGAGCTGGGGCGGGATCGGCAGACAATGGGCTCATCCCTGCATTTAACCATACGCAGGAGTTTGTTGCGGTACGTTTCCAGCGGCGGCGTGCGCCAGCACGAGTCAAGTCAATCGCGGCGCAGTAGCCGGGAATGGCCGCGAACTGGTTGACTACTCTAGTTTTCAAGATCCATACTAGCCCGTATGGTATTTAACCCGCCCTCGCCCACTGCGGCTTACACGTTGCCCGCCCAGACCAGATCGCTGCTCGGCGCAGGTGGCTTGCCGCTTGCGGCCACCGCGTTTCCCACATCGACCTCCGGGCAATGCGCGGACACGCTGGTCTATGCACATGGCTTCGGCCAGACCCGCGGCGCCTGGCAGCGCAGTGGCATGGCCCTCGCTGCGGCGGGCTACGCCGGACTGTCCTACGATGCGCGCGGCCACGGCGAATCGCAGCGCAATCCTGACGACCTGAGCTATGTCGGCGACCAGTTTGCCGACGACCTGATCATCGTGGCGGGCGAAATGGTGCAGCCACCGGTGCTTGTCGGCGCGTCCATGGGCGGCTTGTTTGGCATGATCGCCGAGGCGCGCTGGCCAGGCCTGTTCCGGGCCATGGTGCTGGTCGACATCACGCCGCGCTGGGAGGAAGCAGGGCTGCAGCGCATCCTGACTTTCATCACCGCGTTTCCGCAAGGTTTTGACTCGCTGGAGCACGCCGCCGACATCATTGCCGCGTATCAGCCCAACCGGCGCACCCGCAAGCAGCCGGATGAATTGCGCGAGCTGCTGCATCAGGACGACGATGGTCGCTGGCGCTGGCATTGGGATGCGCGCCTGGTCGATGACCTGGTCCGTGACTGCGCCCGGCACCAGAACGACATCGCCGATGCGGCGCGCACGCTTCGCTGCCCGGTGCTGCTGATCAGCGGCGGACGCAGCGATCTGGTGTCGGCCAAAACCGTGGAAGAGTTCCAGGTGCTGGTGCCGCACGCCCGCCACGTGCATATGCCGGAGGCCACGCACATGCTGGCCGGCGATGACAACGACAGCTTTACCCAGACCGTGCTCGAATACCTTGCCGACCTGCCCGCACACGGCGTAGCAACGCTAGCCGCCGACTCACTGACCGCAGACGGCGAATCCGCCGCCAGCGAACACAACATCACCACATCCGCACCCGGAGCCACCGCATGAGCATCGTCGCCCCCTTCCTCGCCTTCCTGCTGGTGGGTGCGTTTGCCGCCTACCACCGTATCCGGCTTGCTTACTGGGCCGCGATCACCGCCAGCGTGCTGGTGGCGTGCTGGCTGCTGGGCGCCAACGCCACGGCCACCGTCATTGCGGCCGTGCTGCTTGCCCTGATAGCGGTGCCGCTGCTGATTCCCGCCATTCGCAAGCCGCTGCTGACTGCCCCGTTGCTGAAGTTCTTCCGCAAGGTGCTGCCGCCGCTGTCGCAGACCGAACGCATTGCCCTGGAAACCGGCTCCGTCGGTTTTGAAGGCGAGCTGTTCACTGGCGACCCGGACTGGAAGCAATTGCTGAGCCAGCCCAAACCACAGCTCACTGCAGAAGAACAGGCCTTCCTGGATGGTCCGGTGGAAGAGTTGTGCCGCATGACCAACGACTGGGAAATCACCCACGTCTACGCCGACCTGCCGCCGGAACTCTGGGCCTTCATCAAGAAGCACAAGTTCTTCGGCATGATCATTCCCAAGGAATATGGCGGTCTGGGTTTCTCGGCGCTGGCCCACCACAAGGTGATCCAGAAGCTGGCCTCGCTTTCGGCCGTGGTCAGCAGCACCGTGGGCGTGCCCAACTCGTTGGGCCCGGGTGAACTGCTGAACCACTACGGCACCCAGGAACAGAAGGACTATTACCTGCCGCGCCTGGCATCGGGCGAGGAAGTGCCCTGCTTCGGCCTGACCGGTCCGTTCGCCGGCTCCGATGCCACCTCCATTCCCGACTACGGCATTGTCTGCAAGGGTGAGTGGAACGGCGCCAATGTCCTGGGCCTGAAGCTGACCTTCGACAAGCGCTACATCACCCTGGCCCCGGTCGCGACTCTGATTGGCCTGGCCTTCCGCATGTACGACCCGGACGGCTTGATTGGCGAGACCCGCGACATTGGCATCACCCTGGCGCTGTTGCCGCGCGACACCGCCGGCGTGGAAATCGGCCGTCGCCATTTCCCGCTCAATTCGCCGTTCCAGAACGGACCCATCCACGGCAAGGAAGTCTTCATTCCGCTCAGCCAGCTGATCGGCGGCGTGGACAAGGCCGGCCTGGGCTGGAACATGCTCAATGAATGCCTGGCCATCGGCCGCTCCATCACCCTGCCGTCCACCGGCAGTGGCGGGGCCAAGGCTGGCGCCGTGATCACCGGTGCCTACGCGCGCATCCGCAAGCAGTTCGGCCTGTCCATCGGCCGCTTCGAAGGCGTCGAAGAGGCACTGGCACGCATCGGCGGCAAAGCCTACATGATCAGCGCGCTGTCGCAGACCACGGCCGCGGCAGTGGATCGCGGCGACGTGCCCTCGGTGCCGTCAGCCATCGCCAAGTACCACTGCACGGAAATGGCCCGCGAAGTGTCCAAGGACGTGATGGACGTGATTGGCGGCAAGGGCATCATCCTGGGGCCGCGCAACTTCGCCGGGCGTGCCTACCAGGCCGCACCCATCGCGATCACCGTGGAAGGCGCCAACATCATGACCCGCAGCCTGCTGATCTTCGGCCAGGGCGCGATCCTCTGCCACCCGTGGGTGATGAAGGAAATGAAGGCGGCCGGCAACCCCGACCACGCCGCGGGTCTGGAGGAATTCGACCGCAACCTGTTTGGCCACATGGGCTTTGCCATTTCCAACGCCGTGCGTTCGTTCTGGTTCGGCCTGACCGGCGCCCGGATCGGCGCCGCGCCGGGTGATGCGTATACCCGCCGCTACTTCCGCAAGCTGGACCGCTATTCGGCCAACCTGGCGTTGATGGCCGACGTGTCCATGCTGCTGCTGGGCGGCAAGTTGAAGTTCAAGGAATCCCTGTCCGGCCGCCTTGGCGACGTGCTGAGCCACGTGTACATGACCAGTGCCATGTTGAAGCGCTACCACGACGAAGGCGCACCGGTGGCCGACCAGCCGCTGCTGGCCTGGGCCTTCCATGACAGTGTGCACAAGATCGAGCTGGCCTTGTCGGCTGCCCTGCGCAACTTCCCGATCCGTCCGGTGGGCTGGCTGTTGTGGGCACTGGTGTTCCCGTGGGGCCGTCGTGCCGAGGCACCAAGCGATCGCCTGGGTCACCGCGTCGCGGCCCTGCTGATGACGCCCAACGAAGCCCGCGACCGCCTGGCCAGCGGCGTGTTCCTGACCCCGTGCGAGAACAACCCCGGTGGCCGCATCAACAGCTACCTGGCCAAGGCCATTCTGGCCGAACCGGTCGAGCGCAAGTTCATCAAGGCGCTGAAGAACAGCGATATCCAGGCCCTGGACTTCGCCTCGCAGCTGGACGAAGGCGTGCGTGAGAACTGGATCACCGCCGAGGAGCGCAAGCAGCTGGAAGAACTGCGCGAGATCACCCTGGAAACGATCACCGTGGACGACTTCGACACGCACGAACTGCGTTCGGCCGGTTACTACGACTTGCCGCAGGCCGGCATACAAAAGTCTCGCGAAGCGGCGTGATGTTCTGCCCTTGCCCGCGCTGCGGGCAAGGGGAGTCTGCGCCGGGCTGATCCGGGGCTGGGTAGTAGTGCTGCTGGCGCCTGCCTCCCGCAAGCGCAAGATCAACGCTAGCCGCCGCACCCCTGACCTGCTGCGCAAGGCAGGGCACGACGCTGGAGACTCGCCCCACATGAGCACCTCCGTCCTGCCGCTCTACAACAGGCTTACCCGCCTGCCTTTCGGCGCATTGATGTTTTCGCGCCTGATCTGTTTCAAGGCGCCCTACTTCGCCAGCATCAAGCCACGCATGACGGTGCTGGAACCCAATCGCGCGGAAGCCACCCTCGCGCATCGCCGCAGTGTGACCAACCATCTGGGTACGGCACGCCATCGCCTTGTGCAACCTGACTGATTTCACCGGCGGCCTGATGACCGACGTCAGCGTTCCGGCCTCGATGCGCTGGATTCCAAAGGGCATGCGCGTGGAATACCTGAAGAAGGCGGTCGGCACCCAGCGCGGCGTAGCCACGCCGGAATTCCCGCCCCACGAATCGGACGACGGCTACGAGCTGCCAGTGAATATCGTGGTGAGCGACGCGCAAAGCGACGCTGTGTTCAAGGCCCGCATCGCGATGTGGGTTTCACCGAAACCGGCGCGCACAACGCGCTGACCCGGCATTGGAGCAGGCAACCCATGTCATGCGACCTCGTAGTACAACTCTGTGGCCTGCACAGCTTCGCGTTCGCCGGCTTTCACCTGGCTTTCTGGAAACTGTTCGACTGGAAGCGCGAACTGCGTAGGGTGGGCCTGCCGACCCGCGCGGTGACCCAGATCCTGAACCTGCGGCTGATCTATTTCTTCGTCGGCGTGGGCGTAGTCTGTTTCGCCTTCACCCGCGAGCTGCATACGACTGCACTAGGACGCGCGTTGCTGCTATTCATGTCGCTGTTCTGGGTCGGACGGACGATCGAGCAGTTCGTATTCCTGCGCGTCAACAAGCCGCTGGTGCATGTGCTGACGGTCTTGTTCGTGACCGGCGCATTGCTATTCGCGCTACCTCTGGTTCTGTAGCAGCAACGAGAGTCGCGAAACCATCGCGATTCACGCCGCTTCTATGCGATCACACAGATCGTCTCAGCCACCACACCGCCAGGATCGCGGCGACGGCGGGGATGCCCTGCACGAAGAAGATGTGCCTGTTGACGCTGTAGGCGCCGTACAGCGCGGCGACCAGCACGCAGTGCAGGAAGAACATCACCACCTGCCACTGCCCCAGGTAGAGGTAGTACAGCAGTCCGACGCCCAGGAAGCCGTTGTACAGGCCCTGGTTGGCGGCCAGCACGCGGGTGGCCTGGGCTTTCTCTGGCGAATTGCGGAAGGTCTTCATGCCCAGTGGCCTGGTCCAGAGAAACATCTCCAGGACCAGAAAATAGATGTGCAGCAATGCGACCAGTACCACCAGCACGTGGGCGAGGATCAGCATCGGAAGTTCCGCCATCGGGAGCAGTGCCCAGCATACCCAAGCGCCGCCCCCGGCATTGGCCCGGCCACCCCCGCCGATGGCCCACTTGTAGAGCCGGGCTTGCCTGGCTGCGCCTGCCGCCAAAGGGTATGCAGCCCAACCGCTCCTGCGATTGGATTGAGGGAAAATAGCGTGGTGGGTCGCCAAAGGCAGTCCAGCGAGCTCGGCGCAACAAGACTGCTTGTCTTCCGTGGGCACGCAGATGCCCTGAGCTTGGCACCCCGCTCTTTCCGGTTGCTTGCGCGCGTGGGTTCCGGTGTAGGCGGGCTTGCGCCGCAATGCCTAGCCTTCCATGCGCCAAAGCACCTGCGCGGGCCGCTAGCGGCGGTAGCTGCGACCACTTGCGGCTAGGGGTTGCGCTGGTCCGGCAGCTTGGCTGCTTCGCGCAACAGCCGCCAAGCACCCAGAGTCATGCCCGTGGCTACCAGCACGCCGGCAGCAAACACCACGTTGGAACCAAACGCGGCCAGCAGCTTGTGCACCCACACGAAGGTCAGGTCGGCACCCCGGTAGACCACGGTGTCGATGGCGGCGCCGGCCTTGTAACGCCACTCACGCCCGACCCGCGTGTAGATGGTTTCCCGTGCCGGCTTGGCCAGCGCGAACTCACTGGCGCGGGTCACCACCTGCACTATTGCCACCATCAGCGGCAGTGGTGAGGCGGCCAGGATCGAGAAGCCGAGGATGATCGCGCAACCCGGGATAAGCAGTGCCGGACCAATGCCGAAACGCGACAGCAGCACGCGCGTCAGCGCCAGCTGCACCACCAGGGTCAGCGCATTGACCGCCAGGTCGATGGTCGCAAAGTAGTCGGCCCGCGCCTCGGCCGAGGAGAACAGGCTGCGTGCGATCGCATTCTGTTCGTTGTAAAGCAGGGTGCCGACGCCGACGCCCATCACCACGATGACCGCCAGCCAGCGCAGCAGTGGCTCGCGCACGATCAGTTTCAGCCCGGCGAGAATGTCACCGCCCATGGGTATTTCGCCACTGGCCTGATGGCGCTGCTGCTCACGCGCGACCGCCCAGACCCGCAGCTTCAGGATGCACAGCACGCAAACCGAGAACAGCGCCGCCGACACCAGCATCATGTTGGCAATGCCCAGGCGTTCGACCAGCAGCTTGGTCAGGGCCGGTCCCAGGAACGCGCCAACGGTGCCCGCTGCTCCGATATAGCCGTAGTACTTGCGGGCCTCGGCATTGCTGAAGATATCGGCCATGAAGCTCCAGAACACGGCCACCGCGAACAGGTTGAACACGGTGATCCAGAGTATGAAGGCCAGGCCACGGCCGGCGATGCCGCTGTCGAACAGCAGGTAAAACAGAAGCAGGGTCGCGATGAAGAACACATAGATGACCGGCAGGAACACGCGCCGGGGCAAACGGCTGACCAGCCAGCCATAAACCGGCTGCAGCACCAGCATGATCAGGAACACCAGAGTGAAGATCACCTGCAGGGTGAACTCGTGCAGGGCCACGCCGCGGTCCAGGAAGAACGCGATCATGGCTGGCGGGAACACCGCGTCCACATCGCTGGAGGCCGCCATGGCCTCGCGTACCGGACGCAGCACGTAATAGCCGCTGAGCAGGCAGAAGAAATAGACGAAGGCCCAGATCAGGGGGGGCGAATCACCTAGCGCTTCGCGGAAGCGAGCGAACGCGCCCGCGCGGGCAGGTACGCCACTCACTGGATCAGTTCCGGGGTTTGCTTTTCCACTGCGGGTACAGATCCCGGCATTCACAAGGCGACCAGCGCGCAAGTTATCCGATGCACTGCAACATCGCCAGAAGTTTTGCCGCTGTATTGAACCAGCTGCCAGTGGCCTGTTCGCCAGCGCCCGCACACAGAGCATTTGCTCTAGCGCCCGCCGCTAGCGTCGACGCACTCCTGCAACAGGCTTGGGCGTGTACGACTACCTCATCATTGGCGCCGGCTCTGCCGGCTGCGTGTTGGCCAACCGCCTCTCTGAAGACCCTGCTGTCAAAGTGCTGCTGCTGGAAGCTGGCCCCCGCGACTGGCATCCCTTCATCCACATGCCCGCCGGACTGGCCAAGCTGGTCGGCCAGAAGGGCGTGAACTGGAACTACGAGACCGCGCCCGAGGCCCAACTCAACGGACGTCGCCTGTGGTGGCCGCGGGGCAAGGTACTGGGCGGGTCGAGCTCGATCAACGCCATGTGCTACATCCGCGGTGCGGCTGGTGACTACGACGAATGGTCCGCAGGCGGCGCTGAAGGTTGGGACTGGAACAGCACACTGCCCTACTTCAAGCGCTCCGAAAACAATTCGCGCGGCGGCGATGACCTGCATGGCGGCGACGGACCCCTGCATGTGTCGGATCTTCGCTATAGCAACGTCTTGTCTTCAGTGTTCATCCAGGCCGGGCAGCAGGCGGGGTTCCAGCACAACCACGACTTCAACGGTGCCGCGCAGGCAGGCGTGGGCCTGTACCAGGTCACCCAGAAAGACGGCGCCCGCTGTTCTTCGGCCGTGGCTTACCTGCAGCCGGCGAAGTCGCGCCCCAATCTGGACGTGATTACCGGCGCATTGGTGCGTCGGGTCGTGGTGGAAAACGGGCGTGCAGTCGGCGTGGCCTATGCGCGCGGAGGACGGGAAGTACAGGTGCGTGCGCATCGCGAAGTCCTGCTGTGCGGCGGGGCGGTAAACTCGCCGCAACTGCTGATGCTCTCGGGCATCGGTCCGGCCGATCACCTGCGGGAGCACGGCATCGCGGTGACGGTGGATTCGCCCTTTGTGGGCCGCAACCTGCAGGATCACCTGGACGTCTGCACTCTGCAGCATTCGACGCAACGCGTGACCTACGACCGGGTCGGTGACCTGTCCATCGCCTGGAATTACTACCTCAGGAACCACAGCGGCCCAGGCACCAGCAACATCGCCGAGGCGGGCGGCTTCCTGCGCTCACCGCTGGCGCCGGACCAGCGCGCCGACATCCAGCTGCATTTCGTGCCGGCGATGCTTGACGACCATGGCAAGAACCGCCTCAAGGGCGATGGTTACACGCTCCACGCCTGCTTCCTGCGGCCACGCAGCCGCGGCCGCATCCGTCTGGCCAGTGCTGATCCGCGTGTGCACGCGCGCATCGAAGGCAACTACCTGAGCGACGAAGAAGGGTTTGACCTGAAGATGATGCTCGAGTGCGCGAAAGTGTCACGCGAGCTTTTTGCCCAGTCGGCCTTCAACGCCTTTCGCGGCGCTCCGATCCAGCCACCAGGCCATAACCTCAGCGACAGCGAGTTGGTGGCCTTCATCCGGGCCAAGGTTGAAACTGTCTACCACCCGGTCGGCAGTTGCCGCATGGGCAGCGACCCGACGTGCGTAGTCGACAGCCAGTTGTGCGTCAACGGTGTGCAGGGTCTGCGTGTGGTCGACGCCTCGGTGATGCCAACGTTGATCGGCGGCAACACCAACGCGCCGACGATCATGATCGCGGAGCGGGCATCAGATCTGATCATGGGCCGTCAGACCTTGTAAACCACGCCTCCAGGACCTGCGTGCGTTTGCTGGCAGCGCCGCGTCCGGATCGCCGGTTCGGATCGGAGTTGGCTGCTGAGGCACCCGCCTGTTAGCCGCGCGGGTCACAGGCGCGGCTAACAGTGGGTTTGCGCTCATGACTCGTAGATGCCTACGCGGTGTCCACCAGATTCGGAATCAGTTGGAAATGGTGCTGGACCTGAACTTCAACCTTGGCAAACGCGTTCTTGATTGCGTTTCGGACCCTGAACAGGGTGGTGCAGATCCCTACGCTCCCACAGCATCGTCATCACTGCACGTCCGACAATTGCCAACAAGATCAACAAACTGAACACTGAAGCTCTCCCCATTTGTGCTTTACAAAAATCCGGCGCTATCATCGGGGACAGTTACAGCTGAAGGCAGGGGCAACAGACGATGAAAGACAACGCTTACTGGCGCCCTGCACGCAGCTTGCGCCTTGGATTGGTTGGCTTGTTGCTGCCTATCACGCTGGCTTCTACTGCGCAGACACCCTTACGCTGGGATCAGGCGTCCAGCATCGCGGCGGCGCCGGCACGCTACCAGTCGCCGACCCAGCCCCAGGCCTATCGCACCAACCTTCCCGATCCGCAGCAGGCGCTGCCACCGGCACCAGGCTTCGACGTGGCCGCGTTCGAGAACCTGGCCACCGCCCTGACCGCAGGCGAACGCGTGCCCGGTCTGGCCATGGCCATTGTGCAGAATGGCCGCGTGCTCAGCGCGCGCGGTTATGGGGTCACCGACGTCAACGCGCCACAGTCGATCGACTCCCACACCGTATTCCGCCTGGCCTCCCTATCCAAGGCCTTTGCCGGCACCATGACTGGCCTGCTGGTCAACGATGGTTCCCTGCGCTGGGACAGCAAGGTGCACGACTTCGTGCCCAGCTTCCAGCTCAGCGATCCCGCTGCCACACAACAGGTAACAGTGGCCGACCTGCTCAGCCATCGCGTTGGCCTGCATGCGCACAACGCCTACGATCGCGACATTGAAGCCAACGCCGATTACTACAGCGTGTCGCGGAAACTGGCCAGCGCGCAGCTGGATTGCGTGCCGGGCCAGTGCTACGCCTATCAGAACGTGGCCTTCAGCCTGATTGGCGATGTCGTGTTCGCCGCCACCGGCACCTTCTACGACCAAGCCGTGGATCGCCGCATTTTCAAGCCGCTGGGCATGAACGATGCCAGCGTCGGACTGACCGGGATTGAAAGCAGCCAGCGCTGGGCCCGTCCACACGTGCGCGGACGCGGCGGCTGGGTGTCGGTCATGCCCAAAGCCACCTATTACCGGCTGCCGCCTGCGGCCGGCATCAACGCAAGTGCCAGCGACATGGCCCAATGGCTGATTGCCCAGACCGGGCACCGTACCGATGTATTGCCCGCACCCTTGCTGGCGACCCTGCATGCACCACTGGTCAATACCCCGGGCGAAATGCGCGGCGGCTGGCGCCGGGAGCGCGTGTCGTCGGCCAGTTACGCTTTGGGCTGGCGCGTGCTTGATTACTCAGGTCAGCCCGTGGTTTTCCATGCCGGTGCGGTGCAGGGGTATCGCGGGCTGGTGGCACTGGTACCCGGCCGCGACCTGGGCGTAGCAATCATGTGGAACAGTGAAAGCGGGCTGCCTTCCGGCCTGTTGCCCACCATCCTGGACCGGGCCATGGGTTTGCCCGCGCAGCAATGGCTTGATTCGAAGATCGGCGAGGACCTGTTGATGGCTGACGCGACCGAATCGCCAGCCAATGACAGCGGCACCACGTCAAGCAAGGCCGCGGCTTCGCCGAAGTAAGCCGGCCCTAGGGGATTGCCCTGCTACGGCGGTGAAATCATCGCCGCACCAAACCGTGCACATACATTCCGCGCTTGGCCTTGCTAGTGTCGGGCCAGACCCGTTGTGGAAGTCCCTGCGAAGCCGCCGAAAAACACCGCCTTTGCATCAAGCGGCAGCGGCACTCACTGACCCGCATGCCCACCATTGATTCGCTTGCGAATGTCTGAAGAAGCCGCGAATCGGCCGCGTTGATGCTGTTGTCAACACACTGGTGCAAACGAAGGTCCTCACGCCTGCTCTTGATTATTTGCGGGCCGACGCTGCAGGCCCGCGCTGCCAGGGACAGCATCCCAATCCAGGTTCGCAATGGTGCAGCTCATGGAATAGCGGTGACAATCAATCGGCTTTGACGCTGGGCACTTCTGGTCGCGACCCGACGTGCGGTTGCAGTTGCACACCCACGCAGCGATGCGTGACAGCACACGGTCGTCGCCGTCCCAACACGCTGCCGACGCCGACGCGGACCGCCGTCAACGTTGCTTTCGCGACCCGTCCATGCGACTGGTGCGGGACCGTGGCTTGACCCATAAAAAAACTCTCTACCCGCTGGGCACCGGGGAGAGAGTTCCATGTATTGCAGGTAATCGGGATTACTTGTTTCTTATTATCAGATCAGCGGAGCCGGGGTGGGCGGCAGTGCTACCGGACCCTTCTTCTTTGCTTTCTTGGCTACTTTCCTGGCCGGCTTTTTCGTGGCGACCTTGGCAACCTTTTTGGTAGCTTTCTTGGCGCTCTTCTTGGCCGTCTTCTTGGCGGCCTTCTTGGCCGTCTTCTTGGCGGTCTTCTTGGCCGGCTTCTTCGCTACTTTCTTGGCAGCTTTCTTTGCGGTCTTCTTGGCCGGCTTCTTGGCTACTTTCTTGGCAGCCTTCTTGACGCTTTTCTTTGCCGTCTTCTTGGTAGCCTTCTTCGCCGTCTTCTTCGCAGACTTCTTGGCCGTCTTCTTGGCGGTCTTTTTGACTGCCTTCTTTACGGTCTTCTTGGCAGTCTTCTTGACTGGCTTCTTCTTGGCTACCTTCTTGGCGACTTTCTTGACCGCCTTCTTCACAGCCTTCTTGGCCTTGGCGACCTTCTTGGCTACTTTCTTGACGGCTTTCTTTACAGTCTTCTTCACCGTCTTCTTGGCGGCCGTTTTCTTGGCTGCCTTCTTGGCGGGTTTCTTCTTGGCGGCTTTCTTCATGGCCATGTGATTGGCTCCTCGTCAGTTAACTGTGGATTGGTGAATCCGTTTACAAAGCCCAGTTGCAATGGAACGTCGCGGGAGTCGGACCCGCAGGCAGCCGCCGTCGCGCCGTGCGCGTCGGACCGGATATGGCAGGCGCAGCCGGGATCGGCCGCAACCTGGTCGCGCCGAACGGCGCGGATACCAAAACACCCGCGTCGCGAATGGCGCGGGTGTGGTGAAAGGAATGGGTGTGCATTTTCTTGAAGGAAGCGAAGCCTGCGTCCGTCGTGTCGAGGGCGCGGGTGGAGGGCCGTTTTGTTTTGCTGATTGTCGCGATGACTCGGCTCACTTGCTTCCGCAGGACAGGTCTGCTGTGGCGAAACCTAATCACGCTTTCTGAAAGTGTCAACAGTTTTGAATAATTATTTTTACTGTCTTTCACTCGGTCGTCTGAGATCTCCAGCCGACGAGTTGGCTTGGTGGTGTCGATGCGAGCGCATCGACACGCAAGACAATTTTTGCGTCCGTTGAAAAACACCGCGTTTAATGCGGTTTATTTATTGCACTACACTGGCGATGAGAAGCCGCGCACTGAAATGTGCGAGGCGCGAAGTCGTTGCGATGGCACCTGCTGAGGAATAAACGGACGTGTTGCTGCGGTCAAAAGAAACGGTTCAAACCGGAGTCGCGCAAGTCCAATTGGGCGAATTTGCGCAAACTTTTTAGGCCGTGCAAACGCTTATCCGGAGTCCGGTGTTGGTAAAGACGGACGGCAATCGATCAGAATCCTGTGCCGCTTTCAACCACCCGCAGCGACGCCTTCCGAACGATCGGCGAGGCGACTAGCGACGTCAGTCAGGAATACCTGCATCGACTTTTGCAGCACAGCCCTGGTTGACTCAGCTGCGATCAGCGATCAGCGGAAGTGACGCGAGCCGGGCCGGCTCGACTCCGGTTTACCAATCCCGAAAAGCATTCCGGCCGCAATGGGCGGCCGGAACAGGAACTCTGAAAGCGGGCCGACCTCAGTTGTCATCCTCTTCCAGCAGTTCGGTGTAGTCATCGGGTGCCAGCAGGTCATTGAGCTGGTCCGG
Source organism: Pseudoxanthomonas sp. (assembly GCA_039927795.1). Lineage (GTDB taxonomy): Bacteria > Pseudomonadota > Gammaproteobacteria > Xanthomonadales > Xanthomonadaceae > Pseudoxanthomonas_A. Next base: position 12,254 of record JBDSUI010000019.1, on the reverse strand, counting down.
ATCTTCGATCTCCATGACGTAAATCCAGCCCTCGCCGTAGGCATCCTCGTTGATGGTCTCCGGCTTGTCTGCAAGGTCCGAGTTCACTTCCACCACGGTGCCGGTGAGCGGGCTGTAGACGTCCGACGCGGCCTTCACTGATTCGACAACAGCCGCTGCGTTGCCCGCCTCGACGCGATCGCCCACATTCGGAAGCTCGACATAGACCAGGTCACCCAGCAGGCCCTGCGCATGGTCGGATATGCCGACGGTGACGCGGCCGCTGCCTTCAACGCGCGCCCACTCGTGGGATTTGAGGAATTTGAGGTCGCCTGGGATCTCGCTCATGTTGCTGCTCCGGTGGATCTGGTTGGGGGTGGCCGTGCGGGCCTAGTTTAGCGAAGGATGCTGTTGGGTGGCGATCAAAATGCGCGGCTTCACTCCAGCACGCCCGGCTGCACCTGGCCTTCGCGCACGAACGGGAACTTGACCACTCGTACCGGTACCTCGCGGCCGCGGATGTCGACGCGCACCTGGCCCGGCTCGCCCGACGGCACGCGCGCGAATGCGATGGCCTTGCCTAAAGTGGGCGAGAAGGTGCCAGAAAGGATCTCGCCTTCGCCCAGGTCGGTCAGTACCTTCTGTCCGTGGCGCAAGACGCCCTTGTCATCCATCACCAGTCCGATCAACTGGCGCGGTGCGCCATTGGCCGCCTGGGATTCGAGCACTCCGCGGCCGATGAAATCGCGACCCTCGTCCAGGGCCACCGTCCATGCCAGGGCGGCCTCGTAGGGCGACGTGCTTTCGTCCATGTCCTGACCGTACAGATTCAAGCCGGCCTCCAGCCGCAGCGTGTCGCGCGCGCCCAGCCCGGCGGGTTGTACTCCGGCAGCCAGCAACGCATTCCAGAACGCCGGCGCCTGTTCCTGCGGCAGCACGATTTCAAAACCATCCTCGCCGGTGTAACCAGTGCGGGCGACGAACAGCGGCACGCCGTCAGCGGTCTGCACGTTCACGGCGGCGAAACGTCCCAGCTTGTCGGTGGCCGCACGATCCGATTCTCGCAGCAGTCCGAGCACCCGCGCGCGCGCATTCGGTCCCTGCACGGCGATCATCGCGAACTCGGAGCGTTCGATCACTTCCACTTCGAAGGCTTCGGCCTGCTTCTGGATCCAGGCCAGGTCCTTGTCACGGGTCGCGGCATTGACCACCAGCCGGAAAAACTCCTCACCCAGCAAGTAGATGATCAGGTCATCGATCACCCCGCCCTGCTCGTCCAGCATCGCTGTGTACAAGGCCTTGCCTGGCTTCTTGAGTTTGTCCACCGAGTTGGCGACCAGGTACCGAAGCAAATCACGGGTGCGGGGACCATGCAGGTCCACCACTGTCATGTGGCTGACGTCGAACATGCCCGCATCCCGCCGTACCAGGTGATGCTCGTCAAGTTGCGAACCGTAGTGGATGGGCATGTCCCAGCCGCCGAAGTCGACCATCTTGGCACCAAGCGCGCGATGGGTCTCGTTGAGAATGGTCTTCCGGGTCATGGCCTGCGCCTCGCACAAAGAAGCCGATTATCCCAGATGCATCACTGGCCAGGGCGGCGACCGTATTCGGTCACCAAGTCCCGCCGACTCGCGCCGCCTGCAAGGCCGTCAGGCCTCGTGGACTTTCAGTGTCATGCCATCAACAGCGACCACACGCACCGGTGTGCCGACGTCGAGTTCTGGACCCTCCACCACCCAGAAGGCATCGGCGATCTGCACGCGCCCACGTCCATTGACAATGGCCTGGTCCAGTTTTGCCACCTGTCCGACCAGCGTGTTGGCGCGCTGGTTGAGGTGCGGCCGGTCGCTCTGCGGTTCGTGTTGGCGGAACCTGCGGCGGTAGATCTGGATGGACACGAAGCTAAGCACGATGAAGGCTGCGACCTGTGCCAGCAACGGAACCCCTGGTACCAGCAAGACAACCACGAAGACCACCGCGGCGGCGAACCCCATCCACAGCATGAAAGCGCCCGGCGCCATCGCTTCGGCGGCGAACAGCAGCAGCGCGACGGCTGCCCACGAAACCACATCCCAGCGCATGGCGTTCTCCTGGTCCTGCTTCAGCGCAAAGCGGGCGGCTTGCTGGCGATCTTGGCCTGCTGCTTGTCCAGCGACTCCCTGGCCAGTTCTGCGATGCCGGCAATGGAGCCGATGATGCCGCTGGTCTCCATCGGCATCATCACGAACTTCGCGTTCGGCGCGTTGGCCAGCTCGCGGAAGGCCTCCACGTATTTCTGCGCCACAAAGTAGTTGATCGCCTGCACATCACCTTTTGCAATCGCGTCGCTGACCATCTGCGTGGCCTTGGCCTCGGCTTCGGCCAGGCGTTCACGCGCCTCGGCTTCGCGATAGGCCGCTTCGCGCCGGCCTTCTGCCTGCAGGATGGCACCCTGCTTCTCGCCCTCGGCACGCAGGATCTCGGACTGGCGCACGCCTTCTGCTTCCAGGATGGCGGCGCGCTTGTTCTGCTCGGCCATCTTCTGCTGCTGCATGGACTGGATCAGGTTCTGCGGCGGCTGGATGTCCTTGATCTCGATCCGGTTGACCTTCACGCCCCATGGGCTGGTGGCGTGGTCGACCACACCAAGCAATTTGGCGTTGATGGTCTCGCGCTGGCTCAGGGATTCATCCAGGTCCATCGAGCCGATAACGGTGCGGATGTTGGTCTGCACCAGCGCGATCATTGCCTGGTCAAGATTGGAGACTTCGTAGGCGGCCTTGGCCGCGTCCAACACCTGGAAGAACACCACGCCGTCCACGCGCACCACCGCATTGTCCTTGGTGATCACGTCTTGCGAGGGAACCTCGAAGACCTGTTCCATCATGTTGACCTTGCGGCCGACGCCATACATGACCGGGATCAGGAAGTGCAGGCCCGGGGACATGGTGCTGGTGTACTTTCCAAAACGCTCGACGGTCCACTCGAAACCCTGCGGCACCATGCGTACTGTCTTGAACAATACGATGACGCCCGCGACCAGCAGTACGATGGCCAGGAAACCTGTCTCGAACATGTGTTGCTCCCCTTCGGTCAATTAGAGCCAGAGTATAGGACATGGGACCCAGCCCATTCGCAGGACACCGAAGTCCACAGCGCGCCGATGCCAGGTCTGCGCGGGTGCAGTGAGTTCTGCCATTTCAGCCGGTGCCGGCCTCACCCTGACCGAAAGCACGTGATTGATGTCTGCTGCCTGGAGAAGCTGTGACTCAGCGCGGTTTCCGCATCGCGCGGGAATCAGCAGCACGGTGTCTCTGCGCGCCGACGCGTAATCGCGAACGGCAAGGGTTGAGACGCCTCTGGTCTTCGCGCGGCGCAGGCGTCCAGACAGATGTTTTTCCTCCCGCAGCCGCGGCGTGGGCGATGCGCCTGGCAGCAATGATCCCCAGCGCTGATAGCGGCGCCGCGCTTGCGGCAAGCACCGGCGCCATCGCCGCTGCAACCAGTCCGAGCAGGCTGATAAGGCAGGCTTGCCAGCCACTGTTCGCCAGACAGGCTTGCTGCCAGGCGTCGCCACTGGCGGTCGAACACTCCGCACCCCGCCTGCTTTTCGTCAGCGCCAGGCAAGCCTTCCAGCACGCGATCCCATGCCACGAAATCACTGTCCGGCAGCAGGTACAGACGCCAGCAGCAGCGGCCGTCCGCATCAACGAAGTCGAGGTGCGCGCGCAATGCATCGCTGACCACGTTGGCAGCGGGCTCAACCCCACAGCGCGCGCGCCGCTGGAAAGTTCGCTGCCATGCTGCGGGCTATACAGGCACAGCTCCGCGCCCAATGAAGCCAGTTGCTGCGCGCGCGGAAGCCTATTGGTGCGGGCGCGCAATAGCGCTGTAGCTGGCAGCTTGAGAATATGCATCGGTCTCCGGGCCCTGTAGGCAGGAGTAATCCGGTGAGCTGGCGCAGCTGAGGCTGGCACTCGGGCGAAAGACGGGCAGCGAGGCAGCCGGAAGCACCACGATCATGCGCGGCAGGTGCCGCACTTCCGACTATTTGGTCAGGATCAGCTTGTCGTTACTGGTGTGGCGAAGGCGATAGACGCGATCGCCGTGGCTGATCAGGATTTCACGGCATCCATTGAGCAGCACGGCACTGCTGAGGGATCGTTCGGCTTGCATTGGCTGCTTGGCGACACGTTCCGGCTGCCCCAGTGAACCGGGATGAGTCAGGATTACGGGCTGTGCGCTCACCTAGTTAGCTCCTGAGGGATGGAACAGGACCAGATGATAATGCTTCTCATTTATGAGTCAAGCATCCCTTTTTCATTCGGCAGTGACCGCTTCCAGGCGACTCCATACCGCGTCGTCATAGCGTTCGACCAAGGCCAGCGCACCCAGGTTCTCCAGCAGTTGCGAGGTGTGGCTGGCACCCAGCATCACCGTGGACACGTGCGGATTGCGCAGGCACCAGGCAATGGCAAGCTGAGAAGGCTTCTCTCCCAGCTCTTCGGCCACGGCGGTGAACCGGCGCACGCGATCCAGCCGGCGGCTGGCTTCGTCGCCCATCACCGAACTCTGCAGCCACGCATTGGGCTTGCGTCCCAGACGAGTTTCTGGCGCCACGCCCTGGTTGTACTTGCCGGTCAACAAGCCCGAGGCCAGCGGCGACCAGATGGTGGTGCCCAGACCCAGCTCGGAATACAGCGGCGCGTATTCCATCTCCACCCGCTTGCGATGCAGCAGGTTGTACTGCGGCTGCTCCATGCTGGGTCCGTGCAGGTGCTGCGCGCGCGCGATGCGCGCTGCCTCCTTGATCTGCGCCGCGCTCCATTCCGAAGTGCCCCAATAAAGCACCTTCCCCTGGCGGATCAGTGCGTCCATCGCCCCCACCGTCTCTTCTATCGGGGTATCCGGATCGGGCCGGTGGCAGAAGTACAGATCCAGATGATCCACGCGCAGGCGCCGCAGCGCGGCGTGGCAGGCTTCAGACACATGCTTGCGGGAAAGCCCGCGCTGGGTGGGCGACGGATTGTCGACGGCCCCGAAAAACACCTTGCTGGAGACGCAATAGCCGTCGCGCGGCAGACGCAGGTCGGCAATTACGTCACCCATCACCTTCTCCGCCTCGCCCTTGGCGTAGACCTCGGCATTGTCAAAAAAATTGATGCCGTTGTCGTACGCGGCAGCAATAAGGTTGCGCGCTTCATCGCGACCAATCTGGCTGCCGAAAGTGATCCAGGCACCAAATGACAGTGCGGAAAGTTGCAGGCCTGATGATCCAAGGCGTCGATATTGCATGCTGCTGCTCCTGCAAGACTGGCGAATGCGACGAGTTTACCCAAGCCAGGTGATGCCTCTGTACAATCACTGCACACCCTCCTACGGGGAGTAGCCCATCCGCCCAGTGCGGGGGTCTGCGCATCAACATACTTGGCCGTGTTCCTGGGGGAATCTCCTGATGGAATCCTCGCCATGGTGCGCAGGGCAGAAGCCTCTGGCTTTCTTGTCGGGCAAGACCGCAGGCAGTCGTTGCGCATACCCGGGCCGGGCTGCGTGGCGTTTGCCTTCGCGTCCTTCGCGAATGCCCGGCTCCGGAGTTCCAGATGATTTCCCTGCATGGCTTGCTGGTTTCCACCGGCACCGTTGCACTCGCCGAAATCGGCGACAAGACCCAATTGCTTGCTCTGTTGCTGGTGGCGCGCTTTCGCAAGCCCTGGCCAATCGCCTGGGGCATCCTGGTAGCAACCCTGGTCAATCACGCCATCTCGGCCTGGTTCGGCGCCGAGCTGTCGGAGTGGCTGTCACCTGAAGTCCTGCGCTGGCTGGTTGCCGGCAGCTTCCTGGCCGTGGCGCTGTGGACGCTGAAGCCCGACACGTTGGACGAAAACGAGACGCTTCCGGCGCGCGGCGCGTTCATTGCCACCACGATCGCGTTCTTCCTGGCTGAAATTGGCGACAAGACCCAGGTCGCCACGGTGTTGCTGGCCACCCGCTACTCCCCGCTGTGGCAAGTCATCGCCGGCACCACGCTGGGCATGCTGGTCGCCAATCTGCCGGTGGTGTGGCTGGGCAACCGATTCGCCGAGCGCCTGCCGCTGAAACTGGCGCGACGCGTGGCGGCGGTGGTGTTCCTGGCACTGGCCGCCTGGGTTGCGGTGTACGGAATCGGCTGAAGACGGGGTTGATTTGCCTTGCCGCGACCCCTGCCCTGCTCTAGTCTGCTTCGATTCGGAAACCGCGCAACAGGGGCTGCACATGCTGGATGGTTTGGGGCGAATCGGATTCGGGTTGTTCGGGCTTGCCGTGCTGATCGGCATCGTGTTCGTGTTCTCTAACAACAAGAAGGCCGTCGACTGGAAGCTGGTCGCCACTGGCGTGGTCCTGCAGATCGCCTTCGCCGCGCTGGTCCTGCTGGTCCCGGGTGGGCGCGAAGTGTTCGACTGGCTGGGCCAGGTCTTCGTCAAGATCCTCAGCTTCGTCAACGCCGGCTCCACCTTCATCTTCGGCAGCATGATGGACGTGAAGACCTACGGCTTCATCTTCGCCTTTCAGGTGTTGCCGACCATTATCTTCTTCGCCTCGCTGATGGGCGTGCTCTATCACCTGAACGTGATGCAGGCGGTCGTGCGCGCGATGACCTGGGCGATCACCAAGGTCATGCGCGTGTCCGGTGCAGAAACCACCAGCGTCTGTGCCAGCGTCTTCATCGGCCAGACCGAAGCGCCGCTGACCGTGCGGCCGTACATCTCCAAAATGACCGAGTCCGAACTGCTGACGATGATGATCGGCGGCATGGCCCATATCGCCGGTGGCGTGCTGGCCGCCTACGTGGGCATGCTGGGTGGTGGCGATCCTGCGCAACAGGCGTTCTACGCCAAGCACCTGCTGGCCGCCTCTATCATGGCCGCGCCTGCCACGCTGGTAGTGGCCAAGCTGTTGATCCCGGAAACCGGCATGCCGCTTACCCGCGGCACGGTCAAGATGGAAGTCGAGAAGACCTCGAGCAACGTCATCGACGCGGCGGCGGCAGGCGCTGGCGATGGCTTGCGGCTCGCGCTGAACATCGGCGCCATGCTGCTGGCGTTCATTGCATTGATCGCGCTGGTCAACTGGCCGCTGACCTGGATCGGTGAAGTCACCGGCCTGCAGGCCATGCTGGGCAGGCCCACCGACCTGGCCACCCTCTTCGGCTACGTGCTGGCACCGATCGCCTGGGTCATCGGCGTGCCGTGGCAGGACGCGACCACAGTGGGTTCGCTGATCGGACAGAAGATCGTGCTCAACGAATTCGTCGCCTACCTGCAGCTTGCCGAGATCGTCAACGGCAAGGTTCCGGGTATTGCGCTGACCGACCAGGGCAGGCTGATCGCGACCTACGCGCTATGCGGCTTCGCGAACTTCAGCTCCATCGCCATCCAGATTGGTGGCATTGGTGGACTGGCGCCGGAGCGACGCTCGGACCTGGCGCGCTTCGGCCTTCGCGCGGTGCTGGGCGGCACCATTGCCACCTTGATGACCGCGACCATTGCCGGCGTGCTGACCTCGTTTGATGCCACTGAAGTTGTGCGGATGTCCATGTGAGCCAGGTTGTAGTCGCAGGTTCGTTCAATGTCGATCACGTGTGGCATTGCGAGGCGTTGCCGGCAGCAGGCGCGACCATTGCCGGCAGCTATAGCAGCGGCCCGGGCGGCAAGGGCTTCAACCAGGCTATCGCGGCTACTCGCGCGGGTGCGCGCACGCTCTTTCTCTGTGCCCTGGGCACTGACGTGGGTGGCGCACTCGCCCGCGCGCTGGCCGCAGCCGACGACATCGACCTGCGCGCGTTGGTGTCGGACCAACCCACCGGCACCGCCGGCATCTACGTGGATGCACGCGGTCGCAACAGTATCGTCATCGGCCCGGGTGCCAACGCCTCGCTGAGCGCCGACTTCGTGCGCTCCCAGGCCGAGGCCGTCGCCAGGTGCGCCGTCATGCTGGTGCAACTGGAGTCGCCCACGGACAGCGTCATCGCGGCGTTCGCAATGGCGCGCCAGCGACGCATCATGACCGTGCTCAATCCCGCACCCGCCAATGCCACCACTACCGGTGAATTGCTGGCGCTCGCCGATCTCATTACCCCCAACGAAACCGAATTCTCCGGCCTGGTTTCACGCCATGTAGGTACGAAGATCGACGCCGATGACGTGGCCATCAGCGATGGCGCCAGCCTGCATGCCTTGTGCCGGGAACTGCTGGCGCACGGCAGCGTGGTGGTGACGCTGGGATCGGCGGGGGTCTTCGTTTCACACGCCGAGGATGCACTGCGTGGGGACTCCAGGCCTTACTACCGAATGGCCGCCGAACCCGCGGATGCAATCGATACCACCGGCGCGGGCGATGCGTTCAATGGTGCACTGGCGGCCTCTTTGGCCGGCGACAGTGAGCTGCCGTTTGCCAAGCACGTACGCTTCGCCAACCGCTATGCCGCGCTGTCTACCGAGCGCGCCGGGGCCGCACTGGCGATGCCGCGCCTGGCAGAAGTGCTCGCGCGGTTCATCGACTGACAAGGATGCGCCGCTCAGCCTGCTTGCACGCGGGGGCGACCAGACCGGGCTAGCGTCTTGAGCACCTTCCGCAACCGAGGGGCTTCCCATGAGTGGCAAGTTCATCATCAGCAAGCGCAGCAACGGTGATTTCCAGTTCAATGTCAAGGCCGGCAACAACCACGTCTTCCTCGCCAGCAAGGACTATAACGATCACGCAAGCGCGACCAGTGGCGTGGAAATCGGTACGCAAAAACAGTTCCCATGACGCCAGGTTCAAGCGCAAGACCTCGAGCATCGGCAAGCAATTCTTCAATCTGCCGGCCGCTAACCGGCCAGGTGATCGGTACCAGCAAGATGTACGAGAGCGTAGCCGCGGGAAAACATCATTAAATCGGTCAAGAAGCAGGCCCCGGATGCGGCGCTGGTGGACGAGACCGCCTGATCCCCGCTTGCGAGCGTGCTCCCAACCCGGCTCCGCCGGGTTTTTTTGTGGTTGCGCAGGTGCTCACTACAATGCAGCCATGCAGATCGGCCCTTACCGCATTGACCCACCGCTGATCCTGGCCCCGATGGCCGGGGTCACCGACAAGCCGTTCCGTCAGTTGTGCAAGCAGCTGGGCGCCGGGCTGGCCGTGTCGGAGATGACCATCAGCAATCCGAAGCTGTGGCATACACAGAAATCGCTGCATCGCATGGATCATGAAGGCGAGCCCGCTCCCATCAGCGTGCAGATTGCGGGCACCGACCCGCGTCAGCTTGCGGATGCGGCGCGGCACAACGTGGACCACGGCGCGCAGGTCATCGACATCAACATGGGCTGCCCTGCCAAGAAGGTCTGCAATGCATGGGCTGGGTCGGCCTTGATGCGTGACGAAGCGCTGGTCGGGCGCATCCTGGACGCGGTGGTGCAGGCAGTTGACGTGCCAGTGACACTGAAGATCCGCACGGGCTGGAACCACGAAAACCGCAATGGCCTGCAGATTGCGCGCATCGCCGAAAGCGCCGGCATTGCCGCGCTCGCCGTGCATGGCCGCACCCGTGACCAGCAATACACCGGTGCAGCCGAGTACGCGACCATCGCCACGATCAAGGCCGCGCTGCGCATCCCGGTACTGGCCAATGGTGACATCGACTCGCCGCAGAAAGCGGCTGACGTATTGCAGACCACGTGTGCCGATGCACTGCTGATTGGACGCGCCGCGCAGGGCCGGCCGTGGATCTTCCGCGAGATCGCCCATTACCTGGCCACCGGCACGTTGCTGCCGCCGCCTGCCTTGAGCGAGGTGCGCGACATCCTGCTTGGCCATCTGCAGGCGCTGCATGAATTCTATGGCGAACACCAGGGCGTCCGTATCGCCCGCAAGCACCTGGGCTGGTACGCCAAGGATAGACCCGAGAACGCCGCCTTTCGCGCCGTGGTCAATCGCGCCGAGAGTGCCGACGCACAATTGCAGCTGACCCGCGATTACTTCGACGCACTGGTGGCCGGTGTGATACCGGCAATGCCGGTTGCCGCCTGATCCTGCTTCTTTATGCGGGTCGTGCAGAAGAGCACCAGCCAACATCACCGCGCATCGAAGGTGATCCAGCCGTGGTCCATGGGACATGGGGTGAATTGCATTGTCATGGGCGGCTACGGATGCGCTATGACGAAAAACTTACTTGCACGTACCTAGCTTGCTGCAATCGCTGAGCCGGCAGTCGCGCAGGACTCCACCGTGAGCCTGGCGACAACGCCCCTCGCTGCACCAGAAGCGCCAGCAACCTTTACCCTGCCCGAACCTGCAGACGGAACCGGCCTGACCCCGCAGAGAGTGCGCATGGTCGTTGGGGCACGCAGCATCTGTGCGGAGTACCGAATCCGCTTTGATCGTGTGCAACGGTAGTTGAGGAATGCGCCGGGAGAAGAACGCTACAACGACCGCTCGCGGGGCGCAGAATTGATCTCTACAAGCAGAAGGCGGTCCGCCTTGCGAGTGTCGACGAGGAGTCGGTGAATACTCAAATCATTGCGCCGTAACTGCATCGCAATCGGCTCGAAAATACCAGCCACGGATCCTCCCGCATCGGCCTCAAGCCCGTGTGCAAGGATGCGGTCCTGCACGCTTGTGCAGGCTGGCTAAGATTCGACAGGAACACCGTGGGCCGAGTCGACGCGCGCGTCGGCAGCATCGATTTCCGGTTGATGCCAGATCCGGTACCACAATGCCCCCAACGCCTCCTTCAACTTGCCTGGCGCTACTGGCGCCCGGTAGGCGTCCTGCAATTGCCGGGGTGGGATCGATCGCCATTGTTGGCCGTCGCCCGCGGCGACTGCGAAGCTGAAGTTGTAGTCGGGCTCCAGACCCATACGCAGGTCGCTCAGGACCAGTTCGCCCTCAACAACGCGTGCGCGCATGAAGCCGTGGTTGAACCAGGTCAGGTCCCGCACCGCTGGCAGTTGCCGCGCTTCGGCCAAAGCCTGTGCGTTGGATTTGTAGCCGACGAACTTCATCGCCCCGCTATCGGCCACCAGCGAACGATCGCCGATCACGTAGCCCTCAGGCGTCATCGCCACCACTCGCCAGAGCAAGGTGTTCAACGGCATTGGCACCGAGAACCGCGGCGCGCCCGCCAGTCCCATCCCGGCCAGTGTTCGCGCGGCTTCCCGGTCGACCATGGACTTCGCCAGCAGCGACCAGCCCAGGTAGGCGGTACTCAACGCCAGCCCGGTCAGTAGTGCCTGCTGCACCCGCACCTGGTTGTGCGCGAACCAGGCAAAGACGCAGGCAAGCAACATCCAGACTGTGTACATGGGGTCGATGATGAACAAGCTGGACCACATCACCGGCGGCGTATGCAGCGGCCACAACAGATGGGTGCCATAGACGGTAAACGCATCCAGCACGGGATGGGTCAGCAGAGCCAGCTGGATGGCCCAGAACCATCGCTGCGGCGATTCGGCCACCCGCTTGTTGCGACGCTTGCACAGCCACCAGATCAGCCAAGCCAGCAGCGGCAACACGAACAAGGAATGGCTGAAGCTACGATGCACGGTCATCAGCGACACCGGATCGTCGGTTACCAGCTTGATGAACAGGGAATCCAGATCCGGCAAAGTATTGAGAGCAGCGCCCGCAAGCAACGCAGCACGACGGTGTCGGGCGGGGGCGATGGCGGCGGCGATGGCGCCCCCGAGGAAGAGATGGGTAATGGAGTCCATGCCTGATGTTAGCCGAGACCATGTCGCCAGCCGCCGCAGTTCCGGTGTTTGACACGGATGACTCCAGGGCTACGACGACCCTGCTGCCAAACCCTGTTCGAGTTGCCGGACGCGACTTTGACGCGCCTTTAGTGCGGGCGTCTGCGAATGCGCTCGCATCCGACCAGGCGTGGCCCAGGGCGCGGCCGGACGGACGCAGGTCGGTATTCCCGGCCCTGTTCGCCACGCGCGTCTGACCATGCTCGAGCCGCGAGGCGCGCTCCCGTCGGCACAGATGCACCAGGAATCCGAAGACACGCCATAGCGGCACCACCCCGCACCGGCAACAGGCTTTAACTCCGCTGCAACCCTGAACGCGGCACAATGCACGCACGACCCCGGGCGTGTATCATGCGCGCCCATCTTTTCATCCCGATCAAAGGATATAAGCCGCGATGTCGAACTACCTCTTCACCTCCGAATCGGTCTCCGAAGGCCATCCGGACAAGGTTGCCGACCAGATTTCCGACGCGGTGCTCGACGCGATCCTGGCGCAGGACAAGCGCGCGCGCGTGGCCTGCGAAACGATG
>JBDSUI010000018.1:0-13363 GCA_039927795.1 Pseudoxanthomonas sp. | reverse complement strand
TGCCCATGAAATGGGCGTTCGGATACTCCGTCAAAATAGAGGGCTTATCCTCAAAGGACGTGCCGGCAGCGATGAGCTGCACTATCAGAGCTTGAATGGCCCCGATTTCGGTTGTCGTGAAGATTCGACATGTGCCCAGCATCGACATTCCGACAGAAGTGTCGCTTCCGTTACCAAACGAGACCACTTCGATGTTGTAGTCGTTGTCGTTGGGAAGGAACGCCCTTTGGATTTCCCCGAAGTATTCGTTGCTGCCTACCTCGACAGCGAAAGTCTCATGGCGTTGCTCGTCAACGATTCCGCGCACGCCACCCGAGAACCTTGCCCGGCCTTCCGGGAACCGCACCCAATCGAATGGGGCCTCATATGCGTCCATGTCGGTTTCTCCCTGTTCGATACACCAAGTCCGGCGGCCTAGAAGATTGCCTGCCAGCTCGGGTGCTTCCGATGCCCGGTGTTCAGTGACGGGTCGGCTGGAAGACAAGATTACAAGAAAAATACAATCCGTCCGCTACCGCTTGAAGCCAGGAGCCGCCCTCCTGAAAGCCTTGCGCGCTGCTCTGCGAACTGCACCCCATAGAATCGACCCCGAGATGCGTTCGCGCTGTTCCTTCCCTGGAACTGGATTCGCGCCCATTGAATATTCCAGGCGGCGATCTGCATCGCGCGCTTGCGCAAGGAACGATAACGGCGCGATCAGTAGCGCTCCTGCGCGAACGCTCAGCGGATGATGAAGTCGATGAAGCGCGCGACCTTCGAATACGGTGGCTTCAACAGGTCGCTGCCGGCGCGGCGGGGTTGCCACAGGATTGGCAGGGCCTTGCTCATTGCATCGAAGCCGGCGCGCCCGTGGTAGGCGCCCATGCCACTGGGGCCAATGCCGCCAAAAGGCAGGTCGTTGATGCCGAAATGCAGCACGGTGTCGTTGACGGTGACACCACCGGCCAGGGTGTTGCGCAGGATTTTCTCGACCTTGCTGCGGTCGTGACTGAAGGGATACAGCGACAGTGGCCGGTCGTGCGCGTTGACGTAGGCAATGGCCTCGTCCAGCGTGTGGTAGGACTTGATGGGCAGGATCGGCCCGAAGATTTCTTCCTGCATCACCTTGGCATCGTCGCCCGGTTCCAGCACCAGCGTCGGCGCGAACAGGCGCTCGCCGGGCTTGCCGTGTTCGCCCAGTGGCAGCACCTGCAGGCCGAGCGCGCGCGCGTCCTCCAGATAATCGTGCAGGCGTTCGTACTGACCGTCGTTGATGATGCGGGTGTAGTCGGCCGAATCGGCCAGTGTGCCGTAGCGCGCATGCACCTGCTCGCGCAGGGCTTCAGCCAACGCCGGCGCACGCCCCTCATCAATCAGCACGTAGTCCGGGGCGATGCAGGTCTGTCCGCCGTTGAACCACTTGCCCGTCGCCAGGCGTGCGGCGGCCTGTTCCAGCGGGAAGTCCGCGCAGATGATCGCCGGTGACTTGCCGCCCAGCTCCAGGGTCAGGGGTGTGAGGTTGGGCGCGGCAGCGGCCATGACCTTGCGGCCCACGGCGGTGGAGCCGGTAAACACCAGATGGTCGAACGGCAGCGCAGCGAAGGCAGCGGCCAGCTCTGCGCCCCCGGTTGCCACTGCCACACGATCGGCGGGAAAAACCTCGGCCAGCAGGCTGCGCAGGAAGCTGGTGGTGTTGGGCGTGTGCTCGGAAGGCTTCAGGTAAACGTGGTTGCCGGCGGCAATCGCGGTGGCCAGCGGAATCAGGGCCAAGTTGACCGGGTAGTTCCACGGCGATATCACCCCGACCACGCCGACCGGTTCGTAGCGGATCTCTGCGCGTGCCGGCCAGAAGCGCCAGCCCACGCCGACACGTTGCGGTTTCATCCACCTGCGCAGCTGGCGGCGCAGGTGATCGATTTCGTTGAGCACGGTCATGCCGTCTGCAATCAGGCTCTCATGCCGTGAACGCTGGCCGAAGTCTGCCGCGATGGTGTCGGCCATTTCCTCCAGCCTGCGCTTGAGTGCATCGCGCAGGCGCTGCAGATCGTCGCGACGCTGATCGAAATCCGGGCGTTTGCCCTGCCAGGCGTTGCGCAGGCGGGCCAGGGCGGGCTGGAGTTCGGTGATCGAGGTGTCGGCAGATGTGTCCATACGCGGCAGTGTAGTTCGGCCTTTCCGGGGCTGCGCACTACAATGCACGCATGACCGCACTACGCCCCTATCTTGGCCGGCTTCCCACCCTTGGCCTGCGTGTTTATGTTGATCCAGCCGCCACCGTGATCGGTGACGTGGTGCTGGCCGATGATGTGTCGGTGTGGCCAGGCACGGTCATCCGCGGTGACGTCAATCACATCCGCATCGGTGCACGCAGCAATGTGCAGGACGGCACCATCATTCACGTCAGCCACCACAGCCCCTATAACCTGGCCGGTCACCCGACCCTTATTGGCGAGGATGTAACCATCGGCCACGGCACCATCATCCACGCTTGCAGTATCGGCGACCGCTGCCTGATCGGCATGGGGGCCTGCATCCTGGATGGCGCGAAAGTAATGACCCACGGGTTTGTCGGTGCCGGCGCGATCATTGGCCCGGGCAAGGTGGTGGGCGAAGGCGAACTGTGGCTGGGCAATCCCGGGCGTTTCGTGCGGCGCTTGAGCGACAGTGAAATCGAGAGTCTGCTGTATTCGGCCCAGAATTACGTGCGTCTCAAGGACCAGTACCTGGCTGCCTGAAGCCCGGCGCTACACCGTTGGTGTGGGCGCGGTGGCGCGTTCCAGCGCATCGAGTATCGCCAGTGCCTCGGCCGACGAGCTGCCGCACATGTCGGCGGCCGGTCGCAAGGAGGCGCAGAACGGCGGTCGTTCCGGTTTGCCGAACAGGCGGCATCGCAAGCTGTCATCCAGCTGTACGCAGCGCACGCCTGCCGGTTTGCCCTGCGGCATGCCGGGAATCGGTGAATTGATCGAGGGCGCGATGCAGCAGGCGCCACAGCGGTTGCGGCAAGGGAACGAGGCAGACTTCATCGCGACAGTCTAGTCGCGCTGGGCAAGCGGGGGATTCGCGGCTAAAGTCGACGCCGACGGAACACCCCACACAGGTAGCGCATGGCGCGCAGACACGTTTCACCGACTGGACTCGGTCCCTGATGCTGGACACCTACCGCGAAGTAGTCACGCCCGAAGGGGTGGCCCTGCACCTGCCTGCCGCCGGCCCGGTGCCGCGCGCGCTGGCCTGGGGCATCGACCTGGCCATCCGCCTGGGCATCATGGTGCTGGGTGCGATGGTGCTGGGAGTGCTTGGCGCGGTTGGGCAGGGCCTCTATCTGATCATGTTGTTCCTGGTGTTCTGGGGTTACCCGATCCTGTTCGAGGCACTGTGGAACGGGCAGACGCCGGGCAAGAAAGCCATGGGTCTGCGCGTGGTGAATGGGGATGGCGCGCCCGTGGGCTGGCTGCCCGCCATCACCCGCAACCTGCTGCGCACGGTCGACATGCTGCCGTTTGGCTACACCGCCGGCTTGATTGTGAGCCTGGCCGATCCCTACGGCCGGCGCCTGGGCGATCTGGTGGCTGGCACTCTGGTGTTGCACGAGGCACGCCAGCGCGACCACGTCGCCGCGCCGATCAACGCAGTACTGGCCCCGCAGCTGCAGCTGCGCCCGGCCGAGCAGGCCGCAGTGGTCGCCTTTGGCGAACGCGCTGCGCTGCTGACCCCGGCCCGCCAGGAAGAACTGGCCGATATTGTCGAACCACTGACCGGCACGCGCGGGCAGGGCGGCGTATTGCGCCTGTTCGGCATGGCCAACTGGCTGCTGGGGCGGCGATGAAACAGGAACAATTCGTCGCCCGCTACCAGCGCGAATGGCAGGCCTTCGAGCACTGGCTGGAAACCCGTGGTGATGCGCGCCGGGCCAACGCCCAACGCAATACCGGCGAGATCGGCGATGAGGACATTCCCGCACGCTATCGCCGCCTGTGCCAGCAACTGGCGCTGGCGCGACGGCGTGGCTACAGCCCGGTGGTCACTGCGCGCCTGCAGGGCTTGATGCAGCGCGGCCACAACCTGCTGTACCGCACGCCGGCGCCGCGCTGGCAGCGCGCGGCTGAATTCCTGCTGGCCGATTTCCCGCGCCTGGTGCGCAGCGAAGCGGCCTGCATGTGGGCGGCGGCGGCCTTGTTCGTGTTGCCGCTGGTCATCATGTTCGTGCTGCTGCAGTTCCATCCGCAGCTGATCTATGGACTGATGAGCCCGCAGGAAGTCGCCGCGCTGGAGCGCATGTACGACCCGGCCAGCGAGAGCCACAAGCTGGGCCGCGAGAGCGGCACCGACTGGGCCATGTTCGGCCACTACATCATGAACAACATCAGCATCGGCCTGCGCACCTTCGCCAGCGGATTGCTGGCCGGAATCGGCACGATCCTGGTGCTGATCTTCAACGGTTTGAGCATCGGCGCCGTCTTCGGCCACTTGCAACAGATCGGGTCGGGCGACCCGCTGTGGCGTTTCGTTGCCGGCCATGCGCCGTTCGAGCTGACCGGCATCGTGGTGGCTGGCGGTGCCGGCTTGCGGCTGGGCTTCAACCTGATCGCGCCCGGCCGGCGCAGTCGTCTGGATGCACTGGTCGTGGCCGGCCGCAAGGGCGCGAAACTGTGCCTTGGCGTCGCCTTCATGCTGCTGGTGGCGGCCTTCATCGAGGCCTTCTGGTCGTCCACCCAATCCATCCCCGCGGCCATCAAGTACAGCGTCTCGGCCGTGCTGTGGGTGTTGGTGCTGGCGTGGCTGTGGCGCGGGGGGCGATCGCAGGTTGGCATGGGGCACGCGGGGGAAAATGCGGATGCGCCTTGAGCTGATGAGCGTGCACCTGCGCGCGCGTTCGGCCTGGGAAGCGGTGGAGCTGGGCACCGCGCTGGTGCGCAGGCACGCCGCCGCTATCTGGAAGCCGTGGGCGCTGGTGACGCTGCCGCTGTTTGTTGTGTTCAATGCCGCAGCCGCTGCCATTGATGCAATCTGGCTGGCCTGGCTGCTGATGTGGTGGCTGAAGCCGGCCTTCGACCGGATTCCGTTGTTCGTGATCTCGCGCGCCACGTTTGGCGCAACGCCTTCGCTGCGCGATACGCTGGCCGCGCAACTGAGCTGGGGCTGGAAACCGCTGTTGCACTATCTGAGCTGGCGACGCTTCGGATTGGCCCGCTCGCTGTACCTGCCCATCGACCTGCTGGAAGGCGGGCAGGTCGCGCGCCTGGGCGAACGCAGGCGCGTGATCGGCGGCGCGGTCTACGGCAATGCCGTCCTGCTTTCGCTGGTCTGTCTGCATTTCGAGGCGTCGCTCGTATTCGGCGGCATCGCCTTGATCTTCCTGTTTGTGCCGGTCGAATCCCTGCCCGAGACCCTGCGTGCGGGCTGGTCCCTGATCAGCTCGCAACCGCCGTGGTGGGCACAGATTGGTTTCAACAGCTTCGCCTGGCTTGCGGTCTCGGTCATCGAGCCCTTCTTTGTAGGTGCCGGCTTCGGTCTCTACCTCAACCGCCGCACCCAGGTCGAGGCCTGGGACGTGGAGATCGCGTTCCGCAAATTGCGCACGCGCCTGACGGCCGCTTCCACTTCATTTGCCATGGTCATTGCCTTGCTGGGTGTGAGCATACTGTCCGCGCACGCGCAGGACGCCGCGGGTGCCGATGCACGGCGCAAGAAAGCCGAGCCAACCTTGCCGCGGGTGTTCGGCGAGGCGCGCGTGGACGAGCGCGCTTTCAGCAAGGCGGTCGACCAGGCCTATCGCGACCCGCTGCTCAACGACAGCCGCAAGCAGGTGACCTGGGAGAAGAAGGACAAGCCCACGCCCAAGCCCAAGCCCGCCATGCAGCGAGACTTGTCGTGGCTGTCGGCCGCCACTGCGCTGTTCGCCTTCATCGCCGAATGGGGGCTGTGGATCCTGGTCGGCGGCCTGGTGCTGATGCTGCTGTTCAGCGCGCGCCATTGGCTGCCGTGGATGCGCGGTGCGTTGCATCGGCACACACCGCTGCCGGCGGAGGTGGAAACCGAAGTCCTGCCGCTTCCTGATACCTTGCCGGCCAATGTGCCTGCCGCCGCGCGACGGCTGTGGGCCGAAGGCAAGCCGCGGCATGCGCTGGCCCTGCTTTATCGCGCCAGTGTCGAGAGCATGGCCGACCGCGCAGGTGTCGCGTTGCCGCCGGGTGCCACCGAATCCGAATGCCTGCGTGCGGCACGGCGCATGCCCGATGGCGACGACCGCAGTCTGTTCGCCGGCATGGTGCGGGTCTGGCAATACGCCGCCTACGGCCAGCGCCTGCCGACGGCCGACGAATTCGAGGCATTGCTGGGGCAGCTGCAACAACGATTCCGGTGGGCGACATGAAGCCGATGGGCAAGGCACTGCGGATTGCGCTGATCGCGATGCTGGGCCTGGCCTTGGTGGGCGCGGGCGTGGCGTGGTTCCTGCACAACTACCAGCGCGTGGAAAAGCAGATCAACCTGCCGCCGCGCGGTGAAGCCGGCTACAACCCGCTGTATGCCCTGAAGAAGGCGCTACAGGCCGATGGCCTGCAAGTGCAATCGCGGCAACGCCTGAACCTGTCCACCCAGCGCCTGGCCCAACGCGACACGCTGCTGATCCTCAATGATCCGCGCAGCATGACGCCGATGGAATCGCAGGCGTTACTGGAGTGGGTCGCTGGCGGCGGTCATCTAGTGGTGCGTACCCCATCCATACAGGGCTGGCAGGAAAAGGGCGGCGCGGCCCTGTTCGATGCGCTGGCCCTGCGGCTTGTAGAGGCAAGTGCGGAATGCGAGCCGATGCAGGTCGAAGCGCAGGATCCTCACGTCGAATTCTGCCGGGGCCGTCGCTTCACCTTCGTCGGTGTAGAACCCGAACTCTCATGGGGCGACTTGAAGGCGGGCTATGTCTATGCCCGTCTGGCGCACGGCGATGGGCACGTGGATGTGCTGGCCGATTTCGATTTCCTCAGCAACGATGGCGGCGCTTACGACATGCCCACGCCCGGCACCGCCGGGGGCACACAAACGGGCGGCCTGCGCGATGGCCCGCACCGGGCCCTGGCCCGGCAGGTGCTGGCGCCGAATTATGGCCACGGCACCATGCACCTGGTCTATGCGGCGCAGCTGCCGTCGCTGCTGCGCAGCGTGTTGACGCGCGGCTGGCCGGTGTGGGTGCCCTTGTTGCTGGCGCTTCTGGCCTGGCTGTGGCGGCGCATGCAGCGCTTCGGTCCGCAGCGGCCCTCACCGGTTGGCGCGCGCCGCTCGTTGTTGGAACACGTGCGTGCCAGCGGCGAACATCTGTTCCGTTACAACCGGCGCGCCCTGCTGTACGCGGCAGTGCGCAAATCCTTCCTGGCCCGCCTGCGTCGCCGCGATCCGGTCGCCGCGGCATTGAGCGGCGAACCACAAGTCACGGCCATCGCCGCGCGCGTCGGGCTTCGCGTCGAACTGGTACGCAGCGCGCTGCAGGCACCGTCCTCGCACGACAAGCCCGCCTTCCGCAATCGCATCTCCACCTTGATCCAACTGAGAAACCGCCTATGAACGATGAAACCGTCCCGGCTGCCGATAGCGCTGCGCTCCACGTCATCACCGGGCAGGCCCTGGCCGAACGCACCGCGGCCGTGCGCGAGGAAGTCGCCAAGGCCTTTATCGGCCAGCCCGAAGTGCTGGACCAGATCCTGATCGCCCTGCTGGCCGGGGGCCACGTGCTGATCGAGGGTGTGCCCGGACTGGGCAAGACCCTGCTGGTGCGCGCGCTGGCGCAGGCACTGGACCTCAACTACGCGCGCGTGCAGTTCACCTCGGACCTGATGCCCAGCGACGTCAGTGGCCATGCGGTCTACGACCCCAAGACCGAGAGCTTCAAGATCCGTCGCGGCCCGGTGTTCACCAACCTGCTGCTGGCCGACGAGATCAACCGGGCCCCGGCCAAGACCCAGTCGGCCTTGCTGGAAGTGATGCAGGAAGGGCAGGTCACCATCGAAGGCAAGCCGTTCGAGCTGTCGCCGCCGTTCCTGACCCTGGCGACGCAAAATCCGGTGGAACAGGAAGGCACCTATCCCCTGCCCGAAGCACAACTGGACCGTTTCCTGCTGAAGATCCTGATCGACTATCCCACCCTGGTCGACGAGAAGCGCATGGTCGATGCCATCACCACCGGCCGCAGCGCCGGCGACTTCGACCTGTCCAAAGTACAGCGCGTGCTGGGTGCCGAAGAAATCGTGGCCATGCAACGCGGCACGGCGATGGTGACCGTGGACGAGCAGGTCATCGATTACGCGGTGCGCATCGTGGCGACCACCCGCAAGTGGCCGGGTATTTCGCTGGGCGCCGGGCCGCGTGGCAGCATCGCCCTGGTGCGTGCGGCGCGTGCGCAGGCAGTGCTGCAGGGCCGTGATTTTGTCACCCCCGACGACGTGCGCGACATCGCCACGCCCGCGCTGCGCCACCGCATCACCCTGTCACCGGAACTGCAGATTGAAGGCCAGTCCGCGGACGATGCGCTGCACGCATTGCTGGCGAAGGTGGAAGCGCCACGAAAATGAAGATGCGCCACGCTGCGTGCCCCCTCCCCCGCTTGCGGAGGAGGGTTGGGGTGGGGGTTGGCCGGAGCCAGATTTCCTGCCGGCGGAGCGGCGGTTTCCGGCTATCTGGGCTTCGTCGCCCCCATCCCAGCTTTCCCCCGCGGGCGGGGGAAGGGGCGGCGCCATGAGGCCTGCACCGCTTTTGATCGTGCTGCTGTCGTTATGGGGCCTGTCCGGGCTGGCGGTGTTGTTCGCCGAGGTGCCGTTGCGGGTCTGGCAGATCACAGGTCTGGCGATCGCGTTGCTCGCCCTGTTTGATGGCCTGCTGCTGTTCCGTCGCGATACGCCGCAGGTTACCCGCGAGATCCCTGAAGCACTGCCACTCGGTATCGAACGCGACGTCACCCTGCGCGTGGAATCGAGGCGGCGCCAGCGCCTGCAGGTATTCGACCTGCACCCGGGCGCGTGGCCCGCGCAAGGCCTGCCGCAGCAGTTGAAGCTGGCCGCCGCCACCGCGTCCACTTTCAGCTACCGCCTGCGCCCCACCGCGCGCGGCGATGCGACCTTCGAAGGCGTGCAGCTGCGGCTGTCCTCGCCGCTGCGCCTGTGGACGCAATCGCGCCTGGTCGGTGCGCCACATCGCGTACGCGTGTATCCCAACTTCGCGCCGCTGACCAAGTTCGCGCTCTTCAGCGCCGAACAGGCTTCGCGTCTGGTCGGTGCGCATCTCAAGCGCCGTCGCGGCGAAGGCACCGATTTCAACCAGATGCGCGAGTACCGCGTCGGCGACAGCCTGCGCCAGATCGACTGGAAGGCGACCTCGCGCTCGCGCAAGCTGATTTCGCGGGAATACCAGGACGAAAAAAACCAGCAGCTGGTGATGATGCTCGACACCGGCCGCCGGATGATGGCGCAGGAGGGTGAGCTCGCCCATTTCGACCATGTCCTGAATGCGGCCCTGGTGGTGTCCTATCTGGCATTGCGCCAGGGTGATGCGGTGGGCCTGTTTGCCAGTGGTGGCGATGCGCGCTGGGTAGCGCCCAAGCGTGGCATGGCCAGCATCGACACCTTGCTGCGCGCCAGCTACGACCTGCAGCCGCAGGCAGTCGCCACCGACTACCTGGCGGCCGCCACCGAACTGTCGCTGCGCCAGCGCAAGCGTTCGCTGGTGATGCTGGTGACCAACGTACGCGACGAGGATATCGAAGACCTGCTGGCGGCCGTTCGCCTGCTGCAGAAGCGCCATCTGGTCTGCGTTGCCAGCCTGCGCGAGCGCGCGCTGGACGAGGCCATGGACGAAGCAGTGCACGACCTGCCCGGTGCCATCCGCGCCGGTGCCATCGCCCGCTACCTGGAACAGCGTAGCGCTGCGCACGATGCATTGCGCAGCCATCGGGTCATGGTGCTGGACGTGGCCAGCGAGGAGTTGCCTGCGGCGCTGGTGGAGCGGTACCTGGCGGTCAAGCGCAATGGTTTGCTGTAGGGCGGGCTCAAGCTCGCCGGGTGTCACTCAAGAACAGGGCATACCCAAGCGGTAGGCTGAAGTCCGAAGCTAGGCGCGGCCCCGCTCAGACCAGGCAATCGATCCAGTCGAGTGCCATGTGAATCAGGAGCCCCAGGCCAAGCAGATGTGACAGGCGCGCTGCGGAACGCGGGCGGTCGCGGTGCATTGCTGTTCTGGTAAACAGAGGAACCAGAAACAGGGCGAAGTAGACCGCAATGGCGGGCCATGTATGCAGCGGGTGGAAGCCAATGGAGCACCGATCCGGGTCGTAGATCGGTACGGCCAGAAGATGATCGGCGTCTACCAGCATCGTCGCAATCATGAGCAGCGCCGTCCTTCGCCAGCGGCTACGGTAGACCACCAGCGCGACAAACAACGGGATGAGGAAGTGCAGGGCGATGTGGGTCATGACCGGGGTGCGAACAAGCGCGTTGAGCCTCAGGATGCGTAAAGCGAAGCGACACGCATCGATGTTCTATCATCGATAGAAGGCGTAAAAGCAGGTTTGGGGATAACGCTTGAGATGCCAGATTATCCTGGCGTCATTTCTTCGTGACGATGGGTATCGCTACGCTCGACCCATCCTACTGGTCTCAGCGGAATCGTTCGGTCTCAGGGACCGGATTCATTCCACATCGAGCGCCCGCGCAATATAAGCGCGGGCCCGCAATTCGCAGGCTTCCGAAAGCCAGATGATGACGCCACTATCCAGCACGGCAGCGGCCGACAGCGAAGCAATCGCGTCGCTTTTCCTATCCGAATGCCGATAGCAGGACTCTGTCGTGAGCGTTAACCAGATTCACGCCGTGGGATCAGAAATTTACTGATAAACGCGCGGGACCTGGACTATTTCTCAACCTGCGTCGCCCTGCACAACCCCCAGACAATCATCAACAGTCCGGCCAGCGATGTGCAGTTGACCAGCATGCGCACGGCGCCGAGCCCACTGAAGATCCTGCTGATATCCGTTGCGGCACCGTTGTTGGCAGCCTGGATCATCCAGGTCTGGAACAGGCCCAGTGCCAGTTGCAGCAGCGCGCAGGTCAACATCAGGCCAGCACCGATCAAGCCGAGCTGCCGTGCTTTACCCGGTCGCGCCGCGCTCCACAGCATCGCCAGTGCGATGCCGCCGGCCAGCAGTTCGGGGAACGAATAACCCAGCGTGGTCAACGCGGGCATCAGGAAGGTGTCGATGTCGTGATTCCTCAGTCGGCCGTGACCAGCAATGCATCCTGGCCGCGCAACGCCGCATACACTGGCGCTGTGTCGGGGCGCACGCCGTGCCACAACTCGAAACTGGCAGCAGCCTGTTCAACCAGCATGCCCAGGCCGTCAACCACGTCACGGCAGCCGGCAGTCTGCGCCCAGGCCAGGAACGGAATAGCCGCTTCGCCGTAGTTCAGATCGACCGCCAGCGTACGCGGCGTGGCCAGCGCGAAGGGCAGGTGGAACTCGTCGCCGCCACTGCGTCCCAGCGACGTGGCGTTGACGATCAAGGCGAAGTCACCCTCGTTGACCAGATCCGCCCAATAACGCGAATGGGCGCGACCCGGCATGCCCAGCGCGTCGGCAAGTGCATCTGCGCGTTGGGGGGTGCGATTGGCGATCACCAGTTCGGCAACGCCGGCATCCAGCAACGCCGGCGCCACGCCGCGCGCTGAGCCACCGGCGCCCAGCAACAGGGTGCGACGCCCGCGCAGGTCCAGCCGCAGGCGTTCGGTCAGGTCGCGGACCAGGCCGATGCCGTCGGTGTTGTCGCCCTGCCATTGGCCGTCGTTGCGGATCAGCGTGTTCACCGAACCCACGCGGCGCGCGCGTTCGCTGGTGCTGGTACACAAGGCAAACGCGACTTCCTTCAGTGGAAGAGTAACGTTGGCGCCCTTGCCGCCGGCGTTGACGAAGACATCCAGAGCCTGCGTGAAGCCCTCGGCAGTAGCCTCGATGGCGGTGTAGTCCAGCTCGATGCCACTCTGCTGCGCGAACGCGGTGTGGATGCGTGGCGACAGCGAATGGGAAACGGGATGGCCGAAGACGGCGTAGTGACTCATGCAGAACTCCTGGGTGACAGGTCTGCAGTGTGCAGCCGATGGGTCCGTGTTGGAAGCAGTACGGACCGAATGCACAATTCGGTGCAGCGCCGGCACTAGCAGCCGAGCAAGCTCGGCTCTACAAGGGGTCAGGCAAGCGCTTCGCTGGTTAGCGGGCTTGCTGCAGCCAGTAAGTACGGCGGGTCTTGACCCGCCTTCCGGAATCTCGCCAACGCCATGCCGAGATCAAGACCCGCAGTCCGCTATGCCGGGCTTCAGGAGCCTTCGCGCAGCCAGCGTGCGGCATCCAGGGCGAAGTAGGTCAGCACGCCGTCGGCACCGGCGCGCTTGAACGCGGTCAGCGCTTCCAGCACGCAGGCCCGTTCGTCCAGCCAGCCGTTGCCGAACGCCGCCTTGAACATGGCGTATTCGCCGCTGACCTGGTAGGCGAAAGTCGGCACGCCGAATTCAGACTTCACCCGCCGCACCACATCCAGGTACGGCATGCCGGGCTTGATCATCACCATGTCAGCACCTTCCTCGATGTCCAGCGCGACTTCGTGCAGGGCTTCGTCAGAGTTGGCCGGGTCCATCTGGTAATTGGTTTTATTGCTCTTGCCCAGGCTGCCGGCGCTGCCGACTGCATCGCGAAACGGGCCGTAGAAAGCGGACGCGTATTTGGCCGAGTACGCCATGATCTTCGTATGCACGTGGCCATCGTTCTCCAGCGCCTGGCGGATGGCGCCGATGCGCCCGTCCATCATGTCGCTGGGGGCCACAATGTCCACGCCAGCGCGCGCATGCGACAGCGCCTGCTTCACCAGCGCCTGCACCGTGATGTCATTCATCACGTAGCCGCTGTCGTCAATGATGCCGTCCTGCCCGTGCGTGGTAAACGGATCCAGGGCCACGTCGGTGATCACGCCCAGCTCCGGAAAACGCTGCTTCAGCGCGCGCACCGCGCGTTGCGCCAGCCCGTCGTCATCCCAGGCCGCTTCGGCATCCAGTGATTTCGCTTCCGGCGCGGTGACCGGAAACAGGGCCAGCGCCGGAACCCGCAGTTCGACGGCCTGTTCGGCGACTTTCAGCAACTCGTCAATGGACAGGCGTTCGACGCCCGGCATGGAGGGCACTGCTTCGCGCCCTGGGTGTTCGTGCACGAATACCGGATAGATCAGATCGTTCGCGGTCAGCACATGCTCGCGCATCAACCGGCGTGAAAAATCGTCGCGACGCATGCGACGAGGGCGG
Source organism: Pseudoxanthomonas sp. (assembly GCA_039927795.1). GTDB lineage: Bacteria > Pseudomonadota > Gammaproteobacteria > Xanthomonadales > Xanthomonadaceae > Pseudoxanthomonas_A. Next base: position 59 of record JBDSUI010000018.1, on the reverse strand, counting down.
GCGTAGGGGTAGGCCATGTTCATTCCTCGATCGAGGTGCCCATGATACGCGCTTGCCTG
>JBDSUI010000017.1:0-4229 GCA_039927795.1 Pseudoxanthomonas sp. | reverse complement strand
ACGACCGCCCCGCATGTCTGCCAATCCCCACGCGTCACCCCGCCATTTCCGTTTCGATAACGCCCGCCTGCGTGCATTGTTTGCGCCACGCAAGCCTCGCCATCCGCTGCTGCGGCTGGTATTCGGTGTGGTGGGCCTGGGCCTGCTGTGCCTGCTGGTATTTTTCTCGGTGTTCGTCGGTGCTGCCATGATTGTCGCGGGTATTGCCTGGAAACTGCTGAGCCAGCGTGGCAAGCCGGTGGTGATCCGCGATGCCAATGTCGTGGATGGTGAGTTCCGCGTGGTCCGTAAGCCGGTATTGCCGATCTCGCACTGAACCCGGTCGCGCTGTCGTGCCCACTCAGGGCTTCGGCTTAAACTGTCGCGTCCCTTTCCAACCGGCGCATACCTGATGACCGACCTGATCCCGACGCCGCCGCAGGCACGCGTTCCCGTACGCGGTGGTGGCACCTTTCCGGTGCGGCGCATCTATTGCGTGGGCCGCAATTTCGCCGACCATGCCCGTGAAATGGGCGCGGCGGTGCCGGCGTCGAAGGCCGAACGCGGCCAACCTGTGTTTTTCCTCAAGCCCGCCGACGCCGTGGTCACCGGGGATGGGGATATTCCGTATCCGCCCGGTACCAGCGAGCTGCACCACGAAGTCGAACTGGTCGTGGCCGTGGGTCGGGATGCCGCGGCCGGCGTGGTTGCGATAAAAGACGCACAGGCACTGGTATTTGCCTACGGCGTAGGCCTGGACCTGACCCGGCGCGACCTGCAAGCGGCGGCCAAGGCCAAGGGCCTGCCATGGGATTCGGGCAAGGGTTTCGACCATTCGGCCCCGATCAGTGAACTGGTGCCCGCTGCCCAGGTCGAGTTGCTGGAAAACCTCAGCGTGTCCCTGCAGGTCAATGACAAGATTTGCCAGCAAGGCCGCTTGCGCGACCTGATCTGGGACGTGCCGGACATCCTGCACGAACTGTCGAAACTGTTCGCACTGAAGGCCGGCGACCTGGTGTTCATGGGCACGCCTGCGGGGGTTGGACCGGTTCTGCCAGGTGACCACTTCGTGGCCCGACTGGACGGGGTCGCCGAACTGCGCGGACGCGTTATCGCCGCCTGAGCACCATCGCGTTATAGTCGATGGCACCGGCGCGCCGCGCTTTCTCATCGGAGGGTTCCATGGGCATGATCAGCGAATTCAAGGAATTCATAGCACGGGGCAATGTGGTCGACCTGGCCACGGCCGTGGTGATCGGCGCGGCCTTCGGCAAGATTGTCACCGCGCTGGTGGATGGCATCGTGATGCCAGTCATCGGCTACCTGAGCGGCGGGGTCAGCGTCTCGGACTGGAAGTACGTCCTCAGCCCTGCGTCGACGGATGCGGCGGGGAAAGAAGTGGTGGAAGTCGCCATCCAGTACGGCATGTTCATCCAGACACTGATCGATTTCCTGTTGATCGCGTTCGTCATTTTCATGGTGCTCAAGGGCTACAACCGCATTCGCAAGCCCGAAGAGGCGCCGCCCGCCGCTACGCCGGAAGACGTGCTGCTGCTGCGTGAGATTCGTGATTCGCTGAGGAAGTAGATCCCAATCCGCTTCACCTGGCAGGGAAGCCGCGGGCTGGTAAGCTCGCGGCTTCTTCATTTCTGGAACCTGCAATGCGCTTGCTGCCCTCGCCACTGTTGCTGCCCTTGCTGTTTGCGCTTGCACTTCCATCAAGCCTGCTGGCGGCTACTCGCGAAACGCGGATCCCCGAGGCAGCACTGGCGACGGCGGCGCAACTGCGCGAGCAAGCGCTGGCCGACGTCACTGGCTGGCAGACCGTCGAATCGCTGACCACCGAAATCGGGCCGCGACTGGCCGGCAGCGAGGCGGACGCGCGCGCAGTGGCATGGGCCCAGGCCAGGTTCAAGGCGCTGGGTTTCGACAAGGTGTGGACCGAGGCAGTTACCTTTCCGCGCTGGGAACGCCGCAGCGAACATGCTGCGGTTATCGGCCCCAATGCCCAGCCACTGACCATCACCGCGCTGGGTGGCAGCCCGGGCGGCACGCTTCAGGCGGAAGTGGTGCGGTTCGCCAACCTGGCCGCGCTTGAAGCAGCACCGGCAGCATCGCTGGCCGGCAAGATCGCCTTCGTCGACTACCAGATGCAGTCCGCGCGCGACGGCAGCGATTACCGGAACGGCGGCGCGATCCGTTCCAGGGGTCCCTCCGCGGCCATCCGCAAAGGCGCCATCGGTTTCCTGATGCGCTCGGCCGGAACCGACCAGCATCGCGTTGCCCATACCGGCATCACCCGCTTCGATGCAGGTCTGACCCCGGTACCGTCGGCATCGCTCACCATTCCCGATGCCGACCAGCTGGTACGGCTGCTGGCGCGGGGTCCGGTCAGCGTGAAGCTGGCGCTGGATTGCGGGTGGAATGGCGAGGCCACTTCCTACAATGTCATTGGCGAAATCACCGGGCGCAGCAAGCCGAAGGAAGTCGTGCTGATTGGTGCACACCTGGATTCCTGGGACCTGGGCACCGGCGCGATCGACGATGGTGCGGGCATTGCCATCACCATGGCGGCAGGGCATCTGATCGGCACGTTGAAGCAGCCACCGAAGCGCACGATACGCGTGGTCGCGTTTGCCAATGAGGAACAAGGTCTCCATGGTGGTAAGGCTTACGCTGCTCGCTACGCTGGCGATGCCGGACGTCACCAATTGAGTGCGGAAAGCGATTTTGGCGCGGGCCGCATCTACGCGTTCAACACTGGCGCCCCGGCGCATGCAAGAGCGGTCACCCAACAGATCGCCGACGCCTTGAAACCCCTGGGTATCGAGTACCTGGCCGACCAGGGCAGCGCCGGGCCGGATATCGGACCGATCACCGCCAAGGGCGCTACCTGGGCCTGGCTGGGCCAGGACGGCACCGATTATTTTGACCTGCACCACAACGCCGACGACACCCTGGACAAGATCGATCCGCAGGCACTGGCGCAAAATGTGGCCGCGTACACGGTGTTCGCGTACCTGGCGGCCGAAGCCGATGGTGATTTCGGCAGCGTGGTCAACGAGGCGGCGCCGGCACCGGCAGCGACCCGCTGATACCCATGCTCCCGGCGCATGCCGGAAGTACCGTGCCCGACCTGGGAGCAGGTGCTGCGCTGCCCCGGCGGAATCAGCTCGTATTCCACGAACGCCGCATGCCACGGCCCGCGCATTCCAGCAGCAGGCAGTATTGGAGAGCAGCCGCGCAGGCCCGGCCCGACAGATTCAGGGCGTCAATGCCGCCACTGGGCAAGGAACACGGCAGTGGCAGCGGCGACGTTGAGGCTGTCGACTGCGCCGGAGCCGGGAATCGACAGCTTCACGTCACAGGCCGCAGCCAGGGCTTCGTCCACACCTTCGGCTTCGGCGCCCAGCAGGTACACCAGCCGTTCCGGCAAGGTCGTTGAAAATACGTCCTCACCTCCGCGCACGACCGTAGCGGCCAAAGTGAAACCAGCCGCGTGCAGCGCAGTGAAAGCGTCCTCACGATCCAGCATGCGCACCAATGGCACGTGCTCGGCTGCACCTTCTGCCACGCGAGCGGCGGCGCCTGAGATAGCCAGCGTGGACTCCTGCGATTGCAGGATGGCCGCTACTCCGAAATGCGCCGCCGAGCGCAGGATGGCGCCGAAGTTGTGCGGATTGCCCACCCCATCCAGCCAGATCGCCAGTGCCGGCCCAGCCGGCAATGACTCCAGCCAGCTCGACAGATCCTGCGGCTCGCTCCGCAACACATCGGCGACCACGCCTTCGTGATGGGAACTGGCGGCCAGTTTGCCAAGGTCGGCTTCTTCCACCACGCGATAGCCGATGCGCTGCTTCACGCACCACCCGAGCAGCGGTTGCAGCTGCGGAATCCGCGCCTCGGACAGATAGACCTTGCGGATAGCGTCGGGACGGTGGGCGAAGACGGCCTGCACTGCATTGAGGCCGTAATAGCGCAACTCATGCTTGTTGCCGGCGTCACGCCGGGGGGCGAAGCCCTGGTCGCGGTCGGCGACGACCTCCTGGCGCCGGTCCACGTTCTCGCGCTTGCGTGTATCGGCGGTGCGGATGGAAGCCTGGTCCCAGGGGGACGGCGGTCTAGAGGTCATGGTCAAGATTCCTGCGTACTTTTGCGAACAGGCGCAGATCATGCAGCACTCCGCGCTTGAATACTGCAGCGCGCTGCACGCCCTCTTCCATGAATCCGTTCCTGCGCAGGACCTGCGC